>JAEZNV010000184.1 GCA_023441725.1 Actinomycetes bacterium
GCAATGGGTACATAGCCAGTACAGTAAGTCCCCGAGGCAGATTGGAGCCACGTATGGATATCAAGGTTTCTGGACGCAAGACGACGGTAACCGATGCTCTGCGTGCGCATGTGGATGAGAAGATCGGTGAGGCGCTCAAGGTTTTCGATATCGAGCCCATGACGGTCGACGTTGTACTTCGCTATGAGAAGAACCCCTCGAACCCCAACCCGGCAATCGTCGAGGTCACGGCTCGTGCCCGCGGTTCGGTGATTCGCGTTGCCGAGCACGGCGCAGATATGTATGCTGCCATCGACCTCTCCGCCGATAAGGTCACCCGCCAGCTGCGCAAGTTCAAGACCAAGGTCGTGGACAACCGCCAGGGTGGTGCCAGTGCCGCGGATGTCGCGCCGGTCGAGCGCGTTGAGGATCTGGCCGACCTGCTGCTGCCCGAGGAGGACGACGACCTGCTCGTCCGCGAGAAGGTCATCGATGTCACCCCGATGACCGAGGAGCAGGCGCTGGTGCAGACCGATTTGCTGGGCCACGACTTCTACGTGTTCGAGAACGCGACGACCGGTCTCATCAATGTGGTGTATCACCGTAAGAATGGTGGATATGGCATCATCAAGCCCCGCATCGAAACACTTGACGAGTAAAATACGTTAACTTGCATGAGTTAACGGTTGGCGGCCATCCCATGCGGGTGGCCGCCTTTTTACGTAAGGAGTCGCTTTGATGGACAAGGCCGCATCCGCCGGTCATTCGAACCGTTGCCGCATCGTCGTCGATACCTGCTGCGACTTTAGCCCCGAGGTCGCCGCGAACCTCGATGTCGATATCCTGGGTTTCCCTTTCATTATCGATGGCGAGGAGCGCACAGACGACATCTGGTCGAGCATGAGCCCTAAGGAGTTCTACGACCGCATGCGCGCCGGTGCCCGCGTGTCCACCTCGGCTGTGTCGCTCGGTCGCTATATCGAGTTTTTTACCGAGTGCGCCAAAGAGGGCACGCCCACGGTCTACCTGTGCTTTACCTCGGCGCTGTCGTCGAGCTACAACTCCGCGTGCCAGGCGGCAGATGTCGTGCGCGCCGAGTATCCCAACTTTGAGCTCTACGTGGTCGACAACGCTCTGCCCTGCGCGACCGGTGCGCTCTTGGCGCTCGAGGCCGTGCGCCAGCGCTCGGCGGGACTGACCGCCAAGCAGCTGGTCGATTGGGCAAACGAGGCAAAGACCTACGTCCACGGCTACTTTACGCTCGAGAGCTTTGACGCACTGGCTGCCGGCGGCCGCATTCCGCCCGCGGCGGCACAGCTCACGGCAAAGCTCGACGTCAAGCCCGAGCTCTCTTACGACCTTGCCGGCTCGCTGTCGCTGATCGGCGTCAACCGCGGCCGCAAGAAGGCGCTCAAGTCCATCCTCAAGTCGTTCCGCGAGAACTACGTGCCCGACCGCACCATGCCCATCGCCATCATGACGGCCGATGCCGAAAAGGACGGCGACTGGCTCGAGGCCGCCATCCGCAAGGAGGAAGGCTGCGCCGACGTTACCATCATCCGTAGTTCCGTCGGTCCTACCATCGGCTCGCACGTGGGCCCCGGCATGGTGGCTTGCGCGTTTTGGGGCAAGAATCGCGCCGAGAAAGCCTCGCTTTCCGACCGCATCGCGCGCCGCGTGCGCGGTGAGTAGACAGGCGCTGCGTCCGTAATCGCCCTCGACTCACAGCCCAAACGCTGGCACCGAGTATTCAACCTGGTAACAACACCCAACCCAAAAGGAAAGGTTTCATGGCAAACAAGCTCTCCGTCGCATTTATCGGCACCGGAATCATGGGTGCCCCCATCGCCGGTCACATCCTGGATGCCGGCTATCCTGTCATGGTCAACAACCGCACCAAGTCCAAGGCTGCCGCGCTTATCGAGCGCGGTGCCGCTTGGGCCGATACGCCGGCCGATGCCGTGGCTAACGCCGATGTCGTCTTTACCATGGTGGGCTATCCCTCCGAGGTCGAGGAGCTCTACCTGGCGGGCGACGGCCTGCTCGCGTGCACCAAGCCGGGCGCGGTCCTGATCGACCTTACCACGAGCTCGCCCGAGCTGGCGCGCGACATTGCCGAGGCCGCCCAGGTTTCCGGCCGCATGGCGTTTGACTGCCCCGTCACCGGCGGCGAGTCGGGTGCTATCGCCGGCACGCTCACGGCTATCGTGGGCGCCACCGAGAACGACATCGCGCCGGTCCGCGACATCCTTGCCACCTTTGCGGCCAACATCTGCTGCTTCGACGGCGCCGGCAAAGGCCAGGCTGCCAAGCTCGCCAACCAGGTGTCGCTGGGCGCCTGCATGGTCGGCATGGCAGACGCCATGGCATTTGCCGAGCTGAGCGGCCTTGACCTGGAGAAGACCCGCCAGATGATCCTGGGTGGTACCGGCAAGTCCGGCGCCATGGAGAGTCTGGCGCCCAAGGCGCTCGACGGCGACTACAAGCCCGGCTTTATGGTCGAGCACTTCATTAAGGACCTGCGCTTGGCGCTCGCCTATGCCGATGACCGCGAGCTCGCGCTGCCCGGCGCCGACGTCGCCTTTACGCTCTATGACATGCTCGACGCTATCGGCGGCGCCAAGCTGGGTACCCAGGCCATCACGGTCCTCTATAAGGAGGAGGCCGACGCCATTGCCGCCGGTCTGGACTGGTCGCAGTATCGTCCCGAAGAGCATGGCGCTCACGAGGAAGGCTGCGGTTGCGGCGAGCATGGCGACGACCACGAGTGCGGTTGCGGCCACCACCATGGCGAGGACCACGAGTGCTGCGGCGGCCACGGCCATGACGACGGCCACGAGTGCTGCTGCGGCCACCATCACGGGGAGTAGCGCCCATGAGCTGGACGTTCGTGGTGCTTGCGCTGGTGCTCTTTCTCTTTGCGATCTACATCGGCTTTTTGTGCGGCCAGTGGGCGTGCGAAAAGCGCGTCATCACCAAACGCGACTACTGGATCGCCAATTTTGTAGGCGCGGCGGCAGTCGTCCTGCTGACCTGGGTGTTCTCGCTGTTCCCGCTGGTGCAGTTTGCGCCGATCGGCTGGCTCGGCGGCTTTATCGCCGGCCTTAAGATGAGCTTGGGCGAGTCCGGCGGCCCGTGGCGCAAACACGACGAGGTCTTTAACGTTAACAAGGCTCACCGCGCCGCCGCCGACGCGGGCGATGCCGAGGAGCGCCGCCGGGCGCGTCGCAATGGCGCGGCCGACCGACAGCTCATCTCGGGCACCGATGACAGCAAGGGTGCTGACAAGCACGCTAAGAAATAGTAAAAAGAGGTAACTATGGCAGAAAACAAAGACGAACAGCTCACCGACGAGGAGCTGGCACAGCTC
>JAEZNV010000096.1 GCA_023441725.1 Actinomycetes bacterium
AGCAAATGTTGACCTATCAACAAATGAAGGAGTTTCCTTTATGCATCTAGCCCGTCGTGCCTGGTGCCGAACATATCAGACGGTTTTTCGCATTGCATTGCCGATCCTGCCCTATACCGAGCCACGCATTTTGGAGCATGCCGAGGATGTGCCCGCGGTGCTTCAAAAGCGCTCGATCCAGAAGGTCCTTATCGTGACAGGCCCTGGTATTGCACGTTTGGGGCTCACGGCATCACTCGAGCGCGCGCTTACGGCTCAGGGGATTGCCGTTACGGTCTATGCCGAAACGCGTGCGAACCCCACGGTCTCGAATGTGGAGGAAGCGGCGGCGCTGTATCGCGAGAACGACTGCCGGGCCATTATCGGCTTTGGTGGCGGTTCGGCCATGGACTGCGCCAAGGGTGTGGGGGCGCGCATTGCGCAGCCAAACAAGCCCATCAACAAGATGCGCGGCCTGTTGCGCGTCCACCGTCGTCTGCCGCTGCTTATTGCGGTTCCCACTACCGCCGGTACGGGAAGCGAAGTCACGCTCGCGGCGGTTATCACCGATGTCGAGACACACTACAAGTATCCCATTAACGACTTTGTGCTTATCCCGCGCTTTGCGGTCCACGACCCCGAGTTTACGCGCGCGTTGCCGGCGTCCATTACGGGGCAGACGGGTATGGATGCCCTGACGCATGCTGTCGAGGCCTTTATCGGCCGTAGCACCACGCCCTACACGCGCAAGATGGCGCGTCAGGCGGTGCAGCTCATCCACGACAATTTGCTCGAGGCCTATGAGTATGGCGACAACATGCGTGCGCGCCGCAATATGCTTTCGGCGGCGTATAAGGCGGGTGTTGCCTTTACGCGCTCTTATGTTGGATACGTTCATGCCATCGCACACAGCTTGGGCGGGCGTTACGGGATTCCGCACGGTTTGGCCAACGCGATCATCCTGCCGCACATGCTTCGCGCTTATGGTGACGCCGCCGCCCCCAAGCTTGCCGATCTTGCTCGCATGGCGGGCGTTGCGCCGGCTACCGCGCGGGACAGTCTTGCAGCCGAGGCCTTTATCGATTGGGTCGACCGCATGAACGAGGCCCAGGGAATCCCCAAATATGTCTTGGGCATTCGCCGCTCCGACATTCCCGAGATGGCGGCGCATGCCGATGTCGAGGCCAATCCCCTGTACCCCGTTCCACTTTTGATGGACCGTTTGGAGCTCGAGCGTATGTACGAAGTTGTTGCAGGTGGTATGTTTGAGGACGAGAGCTAGGAGGTTGCCATGAACACCGAGGAAATTGCGCGCATCGTCGGCGATCAGCGCACCTACTTTAAGACGCGCGCTACGTTTGATGTCGATGCTCGACGTCGCGCGCTCGTGAGTTTACGCGATGCGGTGCGGGCGCACGAGGCCGATATTGCCCATGCGCTCAAGACCGATTTGGGAAAGTCGCATGACGAGGCATATATGTGCGAGATCGGCACGTCGCTTTCCGAGATTCGTCATCAGATCGCTCATGTGGCTCGATGGAGTCGTCCGCGCCTGCGTCCGTGTGATCTCGCTAACGCCGTGAGCGTGTGCAAAACGCAAGCCGTGCCCTATGGCGTCACGCTCATCATGGCGCCCTGGAACTATCCGTTTTTGCTGACGCTCGAGCCGCTCGCTGGCGCGCTCGCTGCAGGTAACACCGTGGTCATCAAGCCGAGCGCCTATGCGCCGGCTTCGAGCGCGGTGCTCAGGCAGATTTGCGAGGAAGCATTTGATCCGCGCCTAGTGACGGTCGTCGAAGGCGGGCGTGCCGAGAACGAAGCGTTGCTCGACGAGTGCTGGGACAAGATCTTCTTTACCGGTAGCGTTCCGGTCGGCAAGCTCGTCATGGAGCGCGCGAGCAAAAACCTCACGCCTGTGACGCTTGAGCTGGGCGGCAAGAGCCCCTGCATCGTGGACGCGACGGCAAACTTGAAAGTCGCGGCACGCCGTATCGCATTTGGTAAATGGCTCAACGTGGGCCAGACCTGTGTAGCGCCCGACTACCTGCTGGTCGATACGCGCGTGCACGATGAGCTGTTGGGCCTCATCAAGGAGGAGGTCCGTCGCATGTTTGGCGAGCACCCGCTCGACAACGAGAACTACGGTCATATTGTCAACGCCAAGCATTTTGCGCGCGTGCGTGGGCTAATCGATCCCGATAAGGTTGTGCTGGGAAGCACGGCGCGCGAGTCGTCGCTCAAGATTGAGCCGACGATCCTAGACGGCGTGACCCCCGATGACGCCGTGATGCAGGAGGAGATTTTCGGCCCCATCTTGCCGGTGCTGACGTTTGAGAGCCTAGACGAGGCCGAGGCGTTCATCACGGATCGTCCGACGCCGCTGGCCCTGTATGTCTTTAGCCAGGACCGTGCGGCTCAGCAGCGCTTTGTGCGCTACGTGCCCTTTGGCGGCGGCTGCGTCAACGACACCATCATGCATTTGGCTACGAGCCATATGGGCTTTGGCGGCATGGGTGCGAGCGGTATGGGTCAGTACCATGGCCGCGAGAGCTTCGATACGTTTAGCCACAAGAAGAGCATCGTGAACAAGGCAACCTGGCTGGACGTGCCGTTTCGGTATGCGCCCTACGCAAGCTGGAAGCACAAATTCGTGCGCATGTTTGTGCATTAGGAAATGACAGGTAATACGAACAAGTGTTCCTATTACCTGTCATTTACGTTAGACTACTGCTATGGGGTGCGGATGGGCCAACTCCCTTTAGAAGGGAATTGGTATGAACGTAAGCGATGTTATTTCGTTACTGGCGTTGTTAATCGCGGCTATCGAACTCGGCCTGTTTATCGGCCGAATGAAATAGCCGCCCCCGCGTAAGCGAAGACGGCCACTTCTCACGATGAAAACGTGTATCGGAGTTGGCAAGACCCGCTGCAACGGGTGCCATCCGTACTCCTATCTTATCTGCAAGCGCTCTGTCTCGCAAGCGTTGCGAGACAGAGCGCTTGAAAGACGCAGGCAGGATGAATTTGTGTCCGTGCGAGTTCGTAGACTTCTCTGTAAGGTTAAACGCCGGGTATTCCGGCTGTTAGAGGAGTTGCCATGTACGAGCCTTCACGTGTTCTTTTGTCGTTTCATATTGCAGGATTTCAATATGCCGACGGCGCTTTGGTCCTAGGCGATCTTAAAGCGGGCGATAAACTGACGCTGTGCGCCGAGCGCGATAATCCCCATGACCCCGAGGCGGTTGCAATCTACTATGGCAAGACCAAACTTGGCTATGTTCCGGGAAACGAGGCCGGCCCGCTGTCCTTGATGATGTATTACGGCCATGAGGGCGTATTTGAGGCCCGCGTGCAACAGGTCGCTCCCGAGCGCAGCCCGTGGCATCAGGTGCGCGTTGGCCTCTACGTGGTGGACGCTCGCTAATCGGCAAGGGAGGCGGCCATGTTTGATGGCGATGATCTGTTCGATCTGACAGACGATCCGTTTGAGTGGGATATGCTACTCGATGACGATGAGTTGGAGCAGGATCGTAAGAAGCGCCAGGACAAGAACGCCCGGGGTGACGCTTCGAAAAAGCAAGACAAACGCCGCCGCGGACTGTTCGGCGGGCTCTTTGGATAACCGCCGCATCGCTGCGTCTGTATACTTAGCACGAGTTGAACACGTTGCGAAATGAGGACACAGACGATGATGTGGTTTACCGCCGACTTGCACCTGGGCGATACGAATATCTTGCACGACATGGACCGACCGTTTGGCTCGGCCGAGGAGATGAACCGCAAGGTCATCGATGCCATCAATGAGTGCGTGGCTGCGGATGACCGTCTCTACATCCTGGGAGACTTTACCTATCGTTTGCCCCTGGCGGAGGCGGTGCGCCTGCGCGAGCGTATCGAATGCAAGAATGTGACGCTCATCCGCGGTAACCATGACGGCGACTGGGAAGATTCCGACGTACCGCAGATTTGGGAAGACGTGCGCGATTACCTGGAGATTGCTCCCGGCTATGCCAAGGGCCATCGTCTGGTTATGAGCCACTACCCCATGCTTAGCTGGAATGGCAAGGCGCGTGGTGCCATCATGCTGCACGGGCATATCCACAGCAGGGGAGACCGCACCAACGCGCGCAACCGCGATCGCGAGCGCCCCATTTACCGCTACGATGTCGGTCTCGATGCCAACGAGTACAGGCCCATAAGCCGCGATCAAATCCTTGGCTTTTTTGGACTGTAATTCGAGGTGCAGGTAGAATGAACGCGCCGTGTGGATGGTCTACGCGGCGTGTGTTTGCGGGAACGGTGATTCCATGAGGGCTATCCAGCGCATTAACCACAACGCTGCCATCTGCGAAGATGGTGCGGGGCGCCAGCTTATCGCGTTGGGTCGTGGTATCGGTTTTGGCGACATGCCGCACGAGGTCGATCTTGACGTTATTACGCGTACCTTTTACGGCATCGATTCAAAGTATCTGGCGTTCATCGACGAGGTCGACCCCGAGGTGCTTGAGTTTTCTGCTCAGCTGGCAGATATTGCGACCGGACAGCTTTCGTACGAATTGAGTCCTAATCTGCCCATTACGCTGGCAGATCATATCCAGTTTGCCATTAAGCGCGCCCGCGAACATATGGTGGTGTCGTTGCCGCTCAAGCGCGATCTGGAGCAGCTGCATCCTATTGAGTATCGATTGGGCGAGTTAGCCGTTCGCGGCATTAAGAAAACTTTTGCCGTTCGCATGCCCCAGAGTGAGGCCGCGGGTATCGCCATGTCGATTATCAATGCGGCGATTAAGCCGAGCGAGCGGCGCGTGCTTGCCGAGCAGCACGAGGAGCATCTCCTCGATATGACGGTTGCGATTATTCAAGAAGAGTTGGGCGTGACAGTCGATCGCTCGTCGTTTGCCTTTACTCGCTTTGCCACCCATGTGCGCTATCTGCTCGATCGCGTGGCAAAGAAAGAGCCGATTGACACCGAGAATTCCGGTCTTTACGACGTGCTCGTGGAGCAATATCCTGCGGCATCGCGCTGCGCTCATCGTATCGACGCTCTGATTCAAGAGGCCTTTGGCGAGCCATTGGCCCAAGAAGAGCTCGTCTATCTGATCATGCATGTGAATCGTGTGGCTCCCGCAAGCTTGAATAAATAGGGTCTCTGGCGTTTTATTTCCGTCGTAGTGACCGTTCGCGGACTGTTTGCTACCGTTCGTCGGCAATCTGGGTCACGGAGAACGCATCTGCCGCATATACTCGCCGTGTTTTGGGTGTTACTCACGGCGCAGCTCCGAGAGGCACTACCGATTCTGTCGAGGCCCCCATTGGGTCTCTGTCGGTTGTGCGCGGGGCTTTTTTCATGTCGATCCACCCGGGAATCACATGTAATCAAATCTCTTGCCAACGGGCATCGCGTGCTGCGCAGGCGCGAGCAGAATCGTGCGTCTTGGCGCTGTGAAACCCCACGGGCTTTTAGTTGGAAGAGAAGGGATTCGACATGGCTGTCGATAACAAGAAGATTGCCGAGGACGTGCTTGCTGCCATCGGCGGCGCCTCCAATGTAACGAACGCGACGCACTGCATGACCCGCCTGCGTCTGAACCTTAAGGATCAGTCCATCCCCAATGACGATGAAGTTAAGAAGATCAAGGGCGTACTGGGTGCCCAGTGGTCTGGCGGCCAATATCAGGTCATCATCGGTCAGAACGTGCCGAAGGTCTATGACGCCGCCATTGCGTTGGGCGTCAAGGGCGAAGGCTCCATTGACGAGAGCCTCGATGGCGGCGCCAAGGAGCCGCTGACGCTCAAGACCGCGGGCAGTAAGACCCTCAACTACCTGTCCAAGACCATGGTCATGACGATCCCCATTATCATGGGTGCTGCCATGTTCCGTACTATCGCCGTGGTTTGCGGTGACGGCATGCTCGGCATTTGGTCTGCCGATTCCGACATCTACAACTTCTTCTACAACTGGATTTACAACGCCGGTTATTACTTCCTTCCCGTTTATTTGGGTTGGGCTGCTGCGAAGCAGCTTGGCTGCAGCCAGCCGCTCGGCATGATGCTCGGCGGTGTGCTCATTGCCCCCGAGCTCATGACGATGGTCAACGCTGCAGCGGATTCGGGCGTAACGACCACCATGGTCTACGGCGTGCTGCCGGCCCAGCTGAACAACTATTCCTCCACCGTGCTCCCCATGGTTCTGTCCATGCCGGTACTCATGGTCGTCGAGAAGTTCATGAAGAAGATCATTCCTGACATGCTCTCTACGGTGTTTGTGCCCGTGTGCACCCTGGCCGTCATGGTTCCCGTGTCGCTGTGCGCTCTGGCTCCGATCGGCTCTATCCTGGGTAGCGTGGTTGGCAACTTCATGTTCGGCCTTGGCAACGCCGGCGGCATCGTCACGATCCTCTCCCTCGTCGCCATTGCCGCGCTTTGGGAATTCCTGGTTATGACCGGTATGCACCAGGTCCTGCTTACCCTTGGTATTGTGCAGGTGCTCACGATGGGATCTGACTCCTGCGTTATGGTTGCGGCCGGTATCGCTCAGTTCGCTACGTGGGGCATGGCCTTCGGTGCCTTCCTGCGCCTTAAGGAGACCGATGAAAAGGGCGCCATGCTTGGTTTCTCGCTCTCCGGCATTGTCGGTGGCGTGACGGAGCCCGCACTGTATGGCTGCGGCTTTAAGTACACCCGCTGTTTGGGTGCCATGGTTGCCGGCGGTGCTCTCGGTGGCCTGATCGCAGCTCTTACTAATGTGACGCTGTATGTTCTGGGCGCGTCCAATATTCTGTGCGTCACCGGTTTTGTTGCCGGCGGAACCGCTAATCTCGTCTGGGGATGCGTTGCGTGCGGCGTCGCATTTGTTGCCGCCGCCGCCATCGCCTACCTCTTTGGCTTTACCAAGGAGCAGCTCGAGGAAGATGCTGCTGCCGCTAAGGCTTAAGGCATCTGTTTGGGCAGGATAATTACCTAGGGCACTTGGTTGCACTCCAAGTGTCCTTTTCCATAGATTGGAGTCGTTATGAAGCAATTGCTTATTCGCGCCGATGATATCGGTTATTCGTACGCCGTTGACTTGGGGATTGCCCGCAGCGTCAACGAGGGCCTGGTGCGCTCGGCGGGCCTTATGCCCAATATGCCCGAGGCAGAGCGTGGCTGGTCGCTCGTGGCGGATGCCGGCATTGCGGTGGGCCAGCATACCAACGTGTGCTTGGGCAAACCGTGCGCCGACCCGGCGCTCATCCCGAGCATGCTCAACGAGAACGGCGAGTTCCATAGCAGTCGTACCTTCCGCGAGCACTTTAAGCGTGGCGAGGAACTGATTGACTTCGACGAGGCCTGCATCGAGATTCGTGCGCAGCATGACCGCTTTGTCGAGATTGTGGGTCGCGAGCCCGACTACTTTGAAGCCCATGCCGTCATGAGCAAAAACCTTAACCGAGCGATCTCGGCGGTTGCCCAGGAGCTGGGCCTTAAGGAGCAAAAGGCGAGCTTCGACCCCACGGCGGTGGTGCGTTGCGGAAATACTGATCTGCGCGCGGTGATGCATTCGATGGAGCCGGGCTACGAGCCAAAAGACTCGATTATGCAGACGGTTCGCGAGATGTCCGACGGCGAGACGGTCGTCTTTGTGTGCCACCCGGGCTATCTTGATCGTTTTATCCTCGAGAACAGCTCGCTTACGGTCGATCGTACCAAGGAAGTCGATGCGCTGATCGATCCTGAGCTGCGCGCTTGGCTTGAGTCCCAACCCGATCTTCGCCTGATTGATTACCGCGACCTGTAAGGGCCCATGCCACCACAAAGGGGACAGGCACCTTTGTGGTGGTTCTGGCGCCGTTGCCATTATGGCGGCGGCGCCTTTTTTGTCCGTGCGGCGCGGTAGAGTGTAGGCGGTTGAAATTTGCGTCCATCGAGGAGCTGCTATGAACGAGATCAGGTGCCCGCATTGCGGCGAAGTGTTTAAGGTCGATGCGTCCGGCTATGCGGATATCGTCAAACAGGTGCGCGATGCCGAGTTCTCGCGCGACCTGGATGAGCGTGTGAAGGCAGTCCAGCGCGAGGGCGAGCAGGCGCTGGAACTTGAGCGCTTGCGTTCGACGGCCGCCTTGCAAGAGGCAGAGTCTCAGCGCAACGCTCAGCTTGTCGAGCAGAAGAACGCTGCGGCCCAGCAGCTGGCGCAAGAAGTCGCCAAGCGCGATGCCGAGCTTGCCGAGCTGCGCGCCAAGCTTGAGGGCGCTGCCACGGAGCGCGAGAGCGCAAGCCAGCGCGCGGCGGTTGAGGCCCGTGCGGATGCGCAGAAGGAAAACGCAGAGCTCCAGCGTGAGATTGACAACCTGCGCGCGCAGCTGGGACGCAAGGATGACGAAGCCAAACTTGCCGAGGCGGCGGCGCGCAATGCTGCTCAAAACGATCTGTCCGCCCGCGACGCTCAGATTGCTGAGCTACAGGCAAAGCTCTCCGCTGCGGACAAGGCCCAGGAGATGGCGCTTGCCGCTGCCACGGCAGAGTCACAGCGTGAGCTTGATGCCGCTCGCGGCGAGGCCGAGCGCGCGCTTGCTGACTACCGCGCGAAGGTACAAGAGAAGTTTACCGCCGCAAGGGCTCAGTCCGAGCAAGAGGCCGAGGGCCTGCGCGCGCAGCTGCGCGAACAGGAGCTGACGGCCAAAATGAACCTATCGGAGGCGGTCGCTGCGGCGGAGCGTGAGCGCGATGAGGCACGTGCCAAGCTCGCGAGCGAGCTGGCGGTGCGCGATTCTCGCGAGGAACAGGCCAAGGCGGCGCATGAGCTCGAGCTTGCGCAGGCCAAGCGCGCGAGCGATGACCTGATTCGCTATAAGGATGAAGAGATTGAGCGCCTTAAGGACATGAAGGTCCGCCTGTCCACCAAGATGGTGGGCGAGTCGCTCGAGCAGCACTGCGAGACCGAGTTTAACCGTCTGCGCATGACGGCGTTTCCTAACGCGTACTTCGAGAAAGATAACGATGCGTCCGAGGGTACCAAGGGCGACTTTATCTTCCGCGAGTGCGACGCGAGCGGCAACGAGGTCATTTCGATTATGTTTGAGATGAAAAACGAGAACGACGAGACCGCGACCAAGCATAAAAACGAGGATTTCTTTAAGAAGCTCGATCATGATCGTCGCCAGAAAGGCTGCGAGTATGCGGTGCTCTGCACCCTGCTGGAGCCCGAGAGCGAGCTCTATAACGCAGGGATAGTCGACGTGAGCTACCGCTATGAAAAGATGTACGTGATTCGCCCGCAGTTCTTCATTCCCATGATTACGCTTCTTCGCAACGCTGCCATGGGTTCGCTGCGCTATAAGCAGGAGTTGGCGGAGTACAAGCAGCAGAACATCGACGTCACGAACTTCGAGACCAAGATGGAAAAGTTCAAGGACGGCTTCTCGCACAACTACAACTTGGCGAGCAAGCAGTTCGAGTCGGCGATCAAGGAGATTGATGCTGCCATTAAGCAGCTCGAGAAGACCAAGGATGATTTGCGTCGCAGTACTGAGAATTTGCGTCTGGCCCACAACAAGGCCGACGATCTTACCATTCGCAAGCTCACCTGGGGCAACAAGACCATGAAGGCGGCGTTTGACGAGGCGCGCGGGGCTGCGACGGAGACAAACGATGAGCCAGCCGAGGCGGATTCGTATGAAGTCGAGGATGCCGAGTGAGGCATAGCGTATAGTGCAAAAACGGGGCCGCTGGCTATATTGCCAACGGCCCCGTTCCGTTCCGTTTCAGCATGTTCGGCTAGTCCTCGAGCAGGTCCTCGATAAAGCCGACGCGGTAGTTTTTGAAGATGACCTCGCCGCCGTCTTGCGTGGCATCCAGGTCGACATCGCCCATGATGCCAAAGTCGTGGTCGCCATCCTCGTCGGCAAAAATCTGGTGCACGTGCCACACGTGATCGGTCTTCTCGTCGCTCCCGTCGATGGTAAACATCGCGGCGCTGCGGGCATCTCCGTCGGTGAGGATTTCCTCGTGCTGCTCATGGTAGGCATCGAGCGCCTTTTGCCAGCGGACCTCGCTCATGCCCCAGTCCTCGTCGAGTTCGCCCAGGTCGCGAACGTGCTCGCGGGCGGCAAGGGTCACGCGGCGGAAGAGTGCGTTGCGCACCAGCAGCGTGCAGCCGCGACGGTCCGCAACGACCTCGTCGATGCCCTGCGGCGGCGCGGCGTCGAGGGCCGCCGGGTTGCCGGCGTTCTCCCACTCGTCCACCAGGCTCGAGTCGACCGAGCGTACCACAAAGCCGAGCCACGAAATGATGTCGC
The DNA here is from genome assembly GCA_023441725.1 of Actinomycetes bacterium. The sequence goes on from JAEZNV010000096.1 coordinate 10,254, forward strand.
GCAAGCGCTCATCGCGCTTCTCAATGGGCACGGTGCGATCGAGGGAGCGGTAGGCCTCGGCTAGGTAGCGCAGCAGAATGCCCTCGGAGCGGGCGATGCCGAGCTTTTGGATATAGCCCTTAAAGTCGCTCGCGCTCTCCAACATGTCGCGCAGGACGCTCTTGGGCGAGAGCT
>JAEZNV010000134.1 GCA_023441725.1 Actinomycetes bacterium
CCATATGATCATCCTCCGATTTGGGACATAAATCGTTGCGTGCCCTCAATTATCGCGTGTTCCTGCGGTTTGTGGGCCACGGCATCGCGCCAAATCGAAAGTACCTGCATATCATCACCACGGCGCAACGCCTCACGCACCGAATACTCGGCATCGCTGAACAGGCACGGACGCACGTTGCCATCGGCCGTCAGGCGCAGACGGTTGCAATTCACGCAAAAATGGTTGGACATGGCGCTAATGAAGCCGACCGTTCCCGCCGCGCCCGGAAAGTGCCAATAGCGCGCAGGGCCCGCGCCGGCAGGAGCGTCGTTGATGCCGAGCGGCTCGAGCTCGCCCAGTCCCGCCGCGGTGGCCCCGACATTGATGCGCGCCCGCAGCTCGTCACTCGGCACGGTGTCGCTCGCGTCCCACAACTCGGGATTGAGCGCGGGCGCATGCGGGTCCACAGCGCAATGCGAACTGGTGCGTTCGTCGCCAATGGGCATGTATTCGATAAAGCGCAGGTGGATGGGGCGGTCGACGGTCAGCCGTGCGAGGGCCGCCACATCCTGGTTGAGCCGTCGCACAACAACGCAGTTCACCTTAACCGGCTCAAAGCCCCAAGCTAGCGCCGCGTCGATGCCAGCCATGGTCTGCTCGAGCCGGCCCAGGCGCGTGATCTTTCCAAACAGCGTAGGGTCGAGCGTGTCGAGCGAGATGTTGACGCGGTTAAGCCCGGCATCTTTGAGCTGCGGCGCCAGCTTGGGCAGCAGGGCGCCGTTGGTGGTGAGCGAGATGTCCTCGATCTGCGGGATCGCGCGGATATCGCGAATAAGCGGGATGATGCGGCGGCTGACCAGCGGCTCGCCACCCGTCAGGCGCACGCGGCGAATGCCCTCCCCCGCCACCAAGCGCACAAAGCGGGCGATTTCCTCGGCGCTGAGCAGCTCGTCGTGTGCGCGGGGCGCCACGCCATCGACCGGCATGCAGTAAATGCAGCGGAAATTGCACTTGTCGGTAACGGCAATGCGCAGGTAGTTGATATCGCGGCCAAAACCGTCATGTTGCACGTGCCCGTCCACGCAACCCTCCCCTCACGCGGCGTTTTATTCTTCGGAAAACATAATACCCCACGAGAAAATCATGCCGACACCCGTACGACAGGACAGGTCGCTTCGAGCAAAACGGACTTTCCAAGCCCATCCTCAGCACGCAAACCATCACAACATTCGATGCTTTTCCCGTTTTTGGCAAAAAACGTCGAATGTTGTGATGGTTTGCCTGCCCACAGCACCCCGCAGAAGGACCAAAACGCCCCTAAAGGCCGCCGTCCCAGTGCCGAATCACGAATTCTCGAAGATTGTTCTGACGTTTCTGGAACGCTTCGCTTCGGTCGCACTTAAGGCCCATAGCGAGTGCGATGGCGTTCGTCGCCCGGTGCAATTGCAGCTGGTGGGCAAACTGAGTCCCGGTGAGGACGATCATCCTAAAGCCCAGCGCGCTCAGCACGGTCATACGCTCCGCATCCGACGCGCTGCGCTGTTTATCAAGATGGTCCGAACCGTTGTATTCAATCCCCGTACCGCTCGCAGGCGCATATACGTCGATCTCGAAATACCCGGCCTTTGCGAGATACTTGAACTCGTTGGGAACATCGACCCGATGGTTGAGCTCAACCTTGGCGTATCCCAGCCCGCCCTGAGAACGTTTTGCTACGACCATGATTGCGGTGGCCGTCTCCATGGGCGACCGCGCGCCATCGTGCACGCGCTTGAGCACAGCGGCCGCGCGTATAGCCCCCTGACGAGATCGATTCTCATTGCAATAAGCAATCAAGTCCTCAACGGTATACCTCTGCCCCATCTCGATATAATCGCCTGTCGACAGATGATTCAAATGGTATCGGGCACAGATTTCATACCCATATTCCAGCTGCTCGGGCTCGCTCATCCACGAACCCGCCTGGACAAAGCACATGGCCTCATCAACCACCAGAAGGCCCTCCGCCACCTCGATAAGATGGCCTGGAGGTATCGGCGCCCCAAACACGTGGCACCTAAATCCAGCCGGCGTCGAGCGCTCAAAATCGAAGTTGACGAGCGTGTCGATATGATCGAGCTCTTCTCGTGGAATACCAAGCGAAACTAGATAGTCGGTAACGATCCCAACTGCCGTTGAAGCCCTCAGCCCCTTGGCATCGAGTCCCAATTTGGGCAGGCCCGCAGTCGGCTCCGCCTCGTTAGCAAGCGAGTCCTCATCGTATAGGCTGCTTGCTCGCAAGAGCGGCTCGGACGGGCGCGCCACGTTGTGGTACAGCCAGGCAGTCTTATGGGACAGGACGATCGGCAGGTCCATGAGCCCTCCAATGGAGTCGGATAACCAACCTTATTCCCCTGCCCACGGATCTGCACACCTTCGTGCGCAAGAAAGCGATTCCACCCGGTCGAGTGGCAGAAAAACCATCACAACATTCGATGCTTTTCCCGATTTTGATAAAAAACGTCGAATGTTGTGATGGTTCGAGGCGAGGTGAGGGGCACAGAGGGCCAAAGCATCGTGCTTGGAGCGTGACTATTTTTTCGCCCTGTCGTCAACACAAACCTTGACTCTATAATCGTTGTAGGGTTTTCACTACACTGGTACCTAAACGAACCAAGCCAGAAAGTACCCCGCCCATGGAACACGACCTCACACGCGGCAATGTCCTTAAGACCATCGCGGTCTTTGCCCTGCCCTATATGCTCTCGTACTTTTTGCAGATGCTCTACGGCATGGCCGACCTGTACATGATGGG
>JAEZNV010000190.1 GCA_023441725.1 Actinomycetes bacterium
TCTCCCCATCTTCCAGCACCCAAATCGCATCATTCAGTTGGCTGCGCGAGAGAAGATGAAGCGGGGCTATGCCCCAAAGCAACGGTATATGGTTCGTTTCATCTGCGTTTTCCGTCGCGAAGCTTAACAGCTATTATGCGAAACCCCCTTGGGGATTGCAAGCGACGAAGCGGGATTGAAACGGGAAAATCGCTGCTTGCCGGTCGTGAGGTCAATAATCGTTGGCGAGCGGCTATACGAAAAGGGCCAGGATCTAAACCCCGGCCCTTCTGGCATGTCTATGGTTGTTGCCGCGTGCAGCGGACGGTCTAGAACGTCTGCTCGTAATCGCTGTGCTTTTTTGCCGAACGCACCAGGAACTCCTGGTTGGTATTGGTGCCCTTGAGGCCCTTGATAAACGACGCGGCCGCGCGCTCGGTATTGTTCATGCCGGCGAGGATACGGCGCAGGCCAAAGACAAACGGGCGCATCTGCTCGTCGACCAGCAGGTCCTCGTTGCGCGTGCCCGAGGCAACGGGATCGATGGCCGGGAAGATACGACGGTCGGCCAGGTCGCGATCGAGCTTGAGTTCCATGTTGCCGGTACCCTTGAACTCCTCAAAGATGACCTCGTCCATCTTGGAGCCGGTATCGATGAGGGCGGAGGCGAGGATGGTGAGCGAGCCGCCGTTCTCGATGTTGCGGGCAGCGCCCAAGAAACGCTTGGGCGGATACAGGGCCGCCGAATCGACGCCGCCCGACAGGATACGGCCCGAGGCGGGAGCGGCCAGGTTGTAGGCGCGTGCAAGGCGCGTGATGGAGTCGAGTACCACCACGACGTCACCACCCAGCTCCACGATGCGTTTGGCACGCTCGATCACGAGCTCTGCCACGCGAGTATGGTTGTCGGCGGGCATATCGAAGGTAGAGGCCACGACCTCGCCCTTGATGGAGCGCTGCATGTCAGTGACCTCTTCGGGGCGCTCGTCGACGAGCAGGCAGATGAGGTGCACCTCGGGATTGTTAATCGAGATAGACTGGCAGATCTTCTTGAGGATCGTGGTCTTGCCGGCCTTGGGCGGCGACACGATCAGGCCACGCTGGCCCTTGCCGATCGGCGACACGATATCGATAGCGCGACCGGTGATGGAATCCTTACCGTGCTCCATGCGCAGCGGCTCATTGGGATAGACCGGGGTAAGGTCGCCGAACTTGGGGCGGTTACGGGCCTGCTCGGGATCAAGACCGTTGACGGTCATGATCTTGGCAAGGCCGGCGCGCTTGTCGCCGCCGCGTGAGGGGCGCAGCGAGCCCTCGATCACATCACCCGTACGCAGGCGTGCGGAGCGGATGAGATATGCAGGAACAAAGGCGTCGTCGCTGGACTTCATGTAGCCGTGGGCATGGATGATGCCGGAGCTATCCGGGCGAATCTGCAGAATGCCCTTGATGTCACGGAAGCCCTCGGCCTTCGCAGCGGTGGTGTAAATTTCCTCGACGAGCTCGGCCTTCTTCTTGCCGGTCGTCTCGATCTCGAACTCCTTGGCCTTTTCGCGCAGCTCGGCGACCTTCATGGCCGCGAGTTCCTCGCGCGAAAGCGTAGGCTCGGTCGGGGCGGCGTTGCGCTCCTTGTTGCGCTGCTTGCGATCGCGCTGACGGTTGCGGCGGTCGTTGTTGCGCTCATCTTTGCGCTCGTTGCGCTCGTCGTTGCGCTTGTGCTGACGACGGTTGGGGCGGACGTTCTCGTCGGCCTCGGCGGTCGTGGCGCCCTCGGCCGCCGGAGTTGCGGCGTCGGTGCCGGCCGGGACTTCGTTATCGGCCTTGGTATCGACATCGGCATTGGGCTCGGCATCGGCCTGCTGCTCGACGGCCTTAGCCTTTGCAGACTTCTTGCGTGTACGCTTGGGCTTCTCGGCCGCCGGCTGACCGGCGTTCTCGGCATCGGGAGCGGAGTCGACAGTTGCCTCGGCGACCTCGTTGCCCGAGTCCTCGGACGTGTCCTTTTTCAAACCCTTGGCCTTGGACGAGCGCTTAGCGGCCGTGCGACGGCTGCGACCGGGGCGAACATCGGCGGGCTCGCCCTCGGCGGCGGCTCCGGCCTCGGTGGCAGCGGCTCCCTGGGCAGGAGCGTCGGCGACGGGCGCGGGCGCGACGGTCATTACGGCGTCCTGAGCTGCGGCTGCTGCAGCGGCGGCAGCCTTCTCGGCCTCAACGAAGGCCTTGGGCTTGCGGCCGCGACGGTGCGGGCGCAGAGCGGGATCGACGGCGGGAACCTCGTTGGTCTCGGCAGGTGTTGCAGACTCAGAGGGCTGCGCACCCTCCCCTAGCGCAGAACGAGACGGAGCTTCACCGGACTCTTGAGCCGCCTGCTCAGCATCCTGCTGAGACTTGGTCGCACGACGACGCGTGCGCGGAGCCGGCTTCTCGGTCGGCTGCCCCGCGTCAGGGGCCTCGGAGGCCACAGGCGCCTCGGAGACGACCGGCGCTGCAAGCTCGGTCAGTGCCGCGGCCTCGCGCTCGGCGGCACGGCGACGGGCGCGCACAACCTGAGCCTCGCTAATCTGCGCCAGCGCACGGGCCTGTGCGACCTCATCGGAAATGGGGGCCGAGGCATCGGCGGCAACGGGCCGCTTCGCGCGCGTGGTGCGCGTCGTGCGACGCTTGGGCTTTGCAGCCTCCTCGCCGTCAGCGGCGGGCTTAGACGCACGGCGTATGCGCTTGGGCTTTACGGGCGCGGCATCCTCTTCGGCGGCAGGGGCAACTCCCTCGCCAGTGGCAGGCGCGACCTTCTCAGCCGATGCGGGCGTAGGCGTCGAAGCGGCCTTGGGGGCCTCAGGAACCGATGCCTGCACCGGCGCGGGCATCGCGGCCTGGTCCGACGCAACCGGTGCAGCGGGAGCGGTTTGCGCCGTCGTTATTTCGTTTTCTTGCTGTTGATCAGACACAGTGTTTGCTCAACTTTCTTTTCAAGCCCTGTGATCACATGCTCCCTGCATAAACCTTCAGGGCGGCTAAACAGTCTAGCTCCGTACAAAAACGACGGACATCATTGATCTGTATCGAGATGATTGCGTCATATACGCAGCGTTAGTGTAGCACAACCGCCACCACCTGCAACTTAGTCATTGGACGTTCTTAAACGCCCAGTCATCAGGGACACTCCTCTTCAAAAGTGTCTTAATCAAAAGCGCCTTGAAATGTCGCGCTAGAGGAGTGAAACCGTGGCATCCGGAATAGCCACGCCACGAATCGCGCTTATCTACTACGTTTGACCCACGACCCCTGACCATTCCCTCGATCTTCCTAAAATCGCAAGCCCGCTACCTGCGGTTTTAATATCGCACCTTTAATCATGGTTCGGGGTATGCGACTAAACGTAGTAGATAAGCCCGATTCGTGGCGGACGGTTTCGTGCCGCTCACACCCGCGACAAAAATGATCTGTATTCCTCCGTCCCCAAGGGGTCATTTTCAAAACTATGCCGGATTACGGGGCCAGAATGATGCAAGCCAACCATACCCTGCATTTTTAATATTCGACAAGCCGTCTACCTGCGGTTTTAATTTCGCTATTGGCGCCATGGTCGCCAGTTGGCGATTCAGCCCCGTAAACCGGTATAGTTGCGTTTTTGTAGCATTTTCCAACACGCCAAAAAGCCCCGCCAAACGCAAAAAGCCCCGCCAAACGCAAAAAGCCCGACCTCCGCATGGAGATCGGGCTTATAGGGCTCAGCGAAGCCGAACCTACACGGTCAAACGACCCGTAGATTACATCTGCTCGGGTGCGGAAACGCCAACAAGGGTAAGCACCAGGGCGAGCGTCACGCGGACAGCGTCGCAAGCGGCCAGACGGGCGCGCGAAAGCTCGGGATCGACGGGACGACCCTCGCTCGGCAGCACCTGGCAGGCAGCATAGAAGCTGTGGAAGTCGCCGGCGAGCTCCTCGGCAAAGTGCGTCAGACGGAACGGAGCGCGGTCGCGAGCGCAGCTGGCGATGAGGTCGGTGAGCTCGTTGAGCTTACGCGACAGGGCGAGCTCGGTCGGGTCGGTCAGCAGCGAGTAATCGACGTTCTCACCGATGGCCTTGGCGGCAACGGCCTTCATGCCCATCTCGTCAGCCTGCTCGGGCGTAACGTCAGCGGCACGGCGCAGGATGGAGCATACGCGGGCGTGAGCGTACTGCACGTAGTACACCGGGTTGGAGTTATCACGCTTCTTAACGGCTTCGATGTCGAAGTCGACCATCTGGTTGGAGCTCTTGGAGATGAGCGTGTAGCGGGCGGCGTCAGAGCCGACCTCGTCGACGAGCTCCTGCAGGGTCACCATGGTGCCCTTGCGCTTGGACATACGGACGGGCTTGCCGTTGCGCAGCAGGTTGACGAGCTGGCCCAGCAGAACCTCAAACTTGCCGGGATAGCCAAGAGCGTCGCAGACGCAGCGGACGCGCTCGATGTAGCCGTGGTGGTCGGCGCCCCAGATGTCGATGACGTGGTCGACGCGCTGGAACTTATCCCAGTGATAGGCAACGTCAGAGGCGAAGTAGGTGTACTCACCGTCGGACTTGATCAGGACGCGGTCCTTGTCGTCGCCCAGATCGGTGGAGCGGAACCACAGGGCGCCGTCCTTGGTGTAGAGATAGCCCATCTTGTCGAGCTTCTCGAAAGCGCGGTCGACGGCGGAGGTGCCGGCGGTCTCGCCCTCGGTGTCCTTCACGTACAGGGAGCGCTCGGAGAACCAACGATCGAAGTCGCAGTTGACGGCGTGGCAAAGGTCACGCATGTTGTCGACCATCTTTACGTAGCCGCGCTCGCGGAAGCTCTCCATGCGCTCCTGCGGATCGGCCTCGACCCACTTGTCGCCGTCGGTGCGCCAGAACTCGGCAGCCTCGTCGATGATGTAGTCGCCGCCGTAGGAGTCCTTGCCCAGAGTCTCGGCAAAGTTGTCCTGGTAGGGATGGGTCTCGGGGTGCTCGTCGTTCTCGTCGGCGACAAAGGCATCGCGGTCGGCGATCAGAATCTTGTGAGCCTCATCGATGTCCACGCCCTGCTTGGCGATGATGTCGGCGAGCTGCATATAGCGCGTGCTGATGGAGTTGCCGAAGGTGTTCATCTGAGAGCCGTGGTCGTTGATGTAGAACTCACGCTGGATGTCGTAACCGGCGTGGTCCATAAC
>JAEZNV010000195.1 GCA_023441725.1 Actinomycetes bacterium
TGGTGCAGCTCGCGCCCTTCTTTGTGGTGATGCCGCTGCTTATTGTGCTGGTTGCGGGTCGTGTTGCCGATGACCAGGGCAATGTTGCAAGCGTTGCCGAGCGTCTGCACGGCGTTGCCGGCGTGGCACTGCTTTCCGGTGTGTCCTTTGTCGGTGCGGCCCTGGTCGTTGCCATGTTTGTGGGTCCCGAGCTTGCCGTAGTCGTGGGTTCCATCGTGTCACTTGCGCTGACCGCCGTGCTCGCCATGCGTGCCGAGAAGTCGGGGCATTTGGACGCGCGCTTCCATATGAATATCGAGGCCGGCGAACAGCTCACCGTTAAATCGGCGCTTTCGGCCTGGTCGTGCTTCATTCTGATTTTTGTGCTGCTGCTGGGTACCTCCAACCTGGTTCCCGTCGTGCACGCCGCGCTCGCGCCGTTTGCGAGCCACGTGCAGGTGTATTGCGGCGAGAACCCCGGTACGCTTACGTTTTCGTGGATCAACACGCCGGGTGTTTGGATCTTCCTGGCCGCGTTTATCGGCGGTGCGATTCAGGGCGCTTCGCCGCGTCTGATGGGCGAGGTGCTGGCCGCGACCGTCAAGCAGATGATGCCGACGGTCATTACCATGCTTTCGGTGCTGGGCTGCGCCAAGGTGATGGGCTATGCGGGCATGATTTCGTCGATCAGCGCGTTCTGCATCGCCGTCGCCGGTGGTCTGTACCCGATTCTGGCTCCGTGGATCGGTGCCGTCGGTGCATTCGTGACCGGTTCGGGCACGTCCTCGGGCATGCTGTTTGGTCCCATCCAGAGCCAGGCGGCTACGGCGCTGGGCGTGAGTGACTACTGGATGGTCGCGCTGAACGCCTTGGGCGTCGCCGCCGGCAAGATGGTCTCACCGCAGACCCTCGCCATTGGTCTTGCCGCCGTGCACGTGCGCGGCAAGGATGCCGAGCTCCTGGGCGCAGTGCTGCCCTACGCCGCCGGCATGCTGGTCCTCATGAGCGCCATCGCCATGCTCGGCCAAGGCTTGCCGCTGTAGTCGGCACTTGGGGACATTACTTATGTGCCGGCACTTTAGGAACGTCCCTAAGTGCCGGCATCCGGGGACACTCCTTGGCTGTTGCCTGTTCAAGGGTGTCCCCAACGACTAGGCCGCTTGCGTGCGATTTTTGACCGTTGGGCGGGCGCTTCGCCGTTGCCGCAAAAACGTTTTTGCATATCGGGTACAACGGGCTTTACGTGAGTAAAGTGTGCGCCGCGTCCACGTGTCGCGCTTTTAAAGGAGGCCCCATGCCCGGTGTTACCCCCGCAGAAGTTCTGTCCAACTTTGGCATCACGCTGGTCGAAGATCCCGCCGAGAACCAGCCCCGTCTGCTGGTTGACCTGCCGGCAGCCGAGCTCGTCGAGCATGCGATTCGCCGCGAAGAGGGCCGTATGGCCTCCAACGGCGCACTCGTGATCGAGACGGGGGAGCGTACCGGACGTTCGCCCAACGACCGCTTTATCGTTGACACCCCCGATGTCCACGACAAGATTGCCTGGGGCGCCGTCAACCGCCCGCTGTCCGTCGAAAGCTACGAGGTCATCAAAGCCGGCATCGTCGACTATCTCAACGAGCGCGACGTGTTCGTCACCCGCGGCATGGCCGGCGCCGATCGTAACCACACGCGTCGCCTGCTCGTCGCCTGCGAGCGTGCCAGCCAAGCGCTCTTTATTAAGCAGATGCTCGCCCGCCCGCTTGCCCGCGAAATCGCACGCACCGGCGAGCCGGACTTCTGCGTCCTTGCCGCACCCGGCTATCAGTGCGATCCTGCCGTCAAGGGGCTCAACTCCAGCGCCGCGGTGGTCATCAATTTCCAGGAGCGCGTGATTCTGGTCGCTGGCACCGGCTACTCCGGCGAGATCAAAAAGTCCATCTTCAGCGTTATGAATTATTTGCTGCCCGTCGAGGACGACGTTCTGCCCATGCATTGCTCCGCCAGTATGGATCCCGTCACGCATGAGACCGCGGTGTTCTTTGGCCTGTCCGGCACCGGCAAGACCACGCTTTCGGCCAATCCCACGCGCCTGCTGATCGGCGATGACGAGCACGGCTGGTCCGATATGGGCATCTTTAACGTCGAGGGCGGCTGCTACGCCAAGTGCGAGGGCCTGGACGCGTTCCACGAGCCCGAGATCTTCAACGCCGTCCGCTTTGGCGCCATCTGTGAAAACGTGGTGCTCGATGAGAATCGCAAGCCCAACTACGACGACGTCTCGATCACGCACAATACGCGCGTGGCCTATCCTGTCGAGCATATCCCCAACGCGTGGACCAAGGGCATGGGCACCACTCCGAGCGTCGTGCTGTTTTTGACCTGCGACGCCTTTGGCGTGTTGCCGCCCATCTCACGCCTGACGGCCGATGCCGCCATGTACCACTTTGTGACGGGCTTTACGGCCAAGATTCCCGGCACCGAGGTCGGCGTTACCGAGCCCACGCCCACGTTCTCCTCGCTGTTTGGCGAGCCGTTTATGCCGCTCGACCCCATGGTCTACGCCAAGATGCTCGGCGAGCGTATCGCCGACGGCCGCACGCGCGTCTACCTGGTCAATACCGGCTGGATTGGCGGCGGCTACGGCGTGGGTCATCGCATCGAGCTTGCCTACACGCGCTCGCTGGTCGCTTGCGCCCTCGACGGCACCATCGAGGACAGCGAGTTTGTGCACGACGATATCTTTAACGTCGACATTCCCACCACGTGCCATGGCGTGCCCGACGGCATCCTGGTGCCGCGCCAGTACTGGCAGAGCACCGCGCGCTACGACGAGGCCGCGCACAACCTGGCGGTGATGTTCGAGGAGAACTTCGAGAAGAAGTACTCGCACCTGCCCGAGTCCGTCAAAGCCGCCGGCCCTCACGCCCAGGTGCCCGTCGAGGCCCGCCATCGCGGCCGCGGCCTGCTGGGACTCCGCCACTAGCGTCGCCTCAGACCCAAAACCACCACAAAGGGGACAGGCACCTTTGTGGTGGTTTTGCTTGGGCGGATGACTCAGGTTACAATACGCCTGACATATCGCCCCCTTCTCCGGATGGGGGCAGCGTAAGCGCTCTTGTGGCGGCACCGTAGGACTTTGAAGGTGGCCGCTGTGAGGGCGCTTTTTGCTTAGACGCCCCCGCTCGGGCGCACGCTATGAAGGGAGAGCATATGAAGAGCTTTATTGCCGAGGATTCATTTTGGGAGCTGTTTCCACAGGCGGCGATTGGCGTCGTGGTCGTAAAGGGCATGAAGCCCGCGGCGCAGATTCCCCAGGAGGACGTGGATGCGATCGCCGCGCTGCTTGACCGCGCCAACATCGATGCGGAGCGTCATCTGACGAGCGATACCATCAGCGAAAATGCGCCGGTTAAGGCTTGGCGTGACGCGTACCGGCTGTTCAAGACTAAAAAGGGCGCGCGTTGCTCAGTTGAGAACCTGCTCAAGCGCGTGCTCAAAGGCAAGCCGGTCGGCCACATCACGCCGGCGGTGGATATCTACAACACGATTTCGTTGACTTATGCGTTGCCCGTTGGCGGTGAAGATTTGCATGCTATTGAGGGCAATCTGCGCCTGGCGGTGACCGACGGCGGCGACGCGTTCTTGCCACTTGGCGAGGAGGCGGATGATCCAACGCTGCCTGGCGAGCTGGCCTATATCGATGATGCGGGCGCCGTCTGCCGTTGTTGGAACTGGCGCGACGGCGTTCGCACAGCGCTGTCCGATGATTCGGCGGACGCATTTCTGGCGATTGAGTGCGTGGAGCCCGAGCGGATGGGGGATTGCCAGGCTGCCATCGATCGCTTGGCCGAGCTGCTTGAGCGCTATCTGGGATCGACGGTCGTCGTTAAGACGCTTGTAACCCGCGACAATCCCTGCGTGGAGCTGTAGCGGCGCCTAGAACCTATTGATGTCCCAAACCACCACAAAGGTGCCTGTCCCCTTTGTGGTGGTTTTTATGTTGATGGGTTAACAATTGGGATATTTGGGTATGGGGGTTCGGACATGCGGCTAAGATGTTTACCCGTTAGCATCATGCAAGCGAAAGGCGGTCGTCTCCCATGCAGCAGAACGACGAGACACGTTTTGAGGACTTTGTTGGACTGATCAGCGGTCTTTACAAGGAGATTCAGCGCATCAAGACGTCCGAGGGTGCAAGGCTCGGCCTTAAGGGCTCCGACGTCATGTGCCTGTACTATCTTGAGCGCAGCAAGGACGGCCTGACTGGCGCCGACCTCGCCCGCATGGCCGGCGTTACCCGCGCCGCCGTTTCGCGCACACTGGCACATCTGGAGGAGGGTGGCTACGTCGAGGTCGATGACTCGGGCGATGCTGCCGTCAAGTACCGCGCTCCGGTTCGCCTGACTGCCCTGGGCGGCGAGAGCATGAGCGAGGCCGATCGCATCATTCGCGAAGTGCTCGACACCACCGGTAAGGCCATGGGCGTGGAGCAGCGCGAGCAGATGTACGCGTCGCTGCGTACGATTCTCAACACTCTGCGCGAGATCTAAGGCCGCCAAGGCATTTGCTTCCAATTAACAACTGCATAGTCCCGTTTGAGCGCGTATACCGTGCCGGGGCCTTGCTGTCAAAATTCCCTGCGCGGGACCTGCGCAAGAAAGGATTCGCTATGTCCATTCGTATTATTACCGATTCCGCGAGCGATATGACGCCGGCTGAGCACCCCGCGCTGCGTGTTCTGCCGCTGTCCGTCACCTTTGGCACCGACGTGTACATGGATGGTGTCGACATCGATCACCAGCGCTTTTACGAGATGCTCGTGGAGCGCGACGAGCTGCCGAAGACCGGCCAGGTCAACCCGTACGCGTTTTCACAGGCGATTGCCGAAGCGCGTGAGGCCGGCGACGAGGCCGTGATTATTACCGTGGGCGCCAAGCTTTCGGGCACCAACCAGAGTGCTCGTACGGCACTTGCCGAGGCGCCGGGCGGCGACGTGTTCGTCGTGGACAGCAATAACGTGACCTTGGGCGAGCGCGTGCTGGTCGAGTATGCGCTGCGCCTGGTGGACGAGGGCCGTAGTGCGGCCCAGATCGCGGCGGCGGTCGAGGCCGTGCGCGACCGCGTGGTGGTTATCGGCCTGCTCGAGACGCTGGAGTACCTGGTGCGCGGAGGCCGTCTGTCTGCCGCGGCCGGCGCCGTGGGTACGCTGCTCAACGTGAAGCCGGTCGTGGCCGCCGAGGACGGCCTTATCGTGCAGTTGGGCAAGGCGCGCGGTTCCAAAAACGGTCGAAACCTGTTGAACCAGAAGGTCGAGCAGGCGGGCGGCGTCGACTTTTCCATGCCGCTGGCGCTCGGCTATACGGGTCTATCGGACGCGGTGCTCAAGAAGTATATCGAGGACAGCGCCGCGCTGTGGGCCGGCCATGCCGAGAACGAGCTGCCCATCCACACCATTGGCGCCACCATCGGCACCCACGTGGGTCCCGGCGCCGTAGCCGTAGCCTTCTTCCGCCCCGCCAACTAACCGACCTGCCATATACCACCACAAAGGGGGCAGGCACCTTTGTGGTGGTTTATGCTGGTTTCGGTTGAAAGGAGCATGCGATGGGATCTGAGGGCTTTTTTGAACGGGTGTACGAGGTAGTCGAGCAGATCCCTGAGGGGATGGTCGCCACGTATGGTCAGGTGGCGCTGCTTGCCGGTCGTCCACGAAGTGCGCGGTACGTGGGGTATGCCCTGCATAGCAATCCGCGCCCCGGCGAGATTCCCTGTCACCGCGTGGTGTTTGCCGATGGCCGCATTTGCGAGGGCTTTGCGTTTGGCGGCCCCGATGCTCAGCGCGAACTATTGCTGGGGGAGGGCGTGATGTTTGTCGACCCCATGCACGTCGACTTGGTCGCCTGTCGCTGGTCAGCAGGGCTCTAGCGGCTCTGCCGTGGCCAAAACCACCACAAAGGTGCCTGTCCCCTTTGTGGTGGTTTTCCGTTGTAGGTTTACCGGGGTTAACTTATGGAGACGATGTGTTGGCGTATATTCTCGCCAGAAAGTAAACCACGGTGAACTATATTGGTTTCAGCAACGGAGTAGGCAATAGGCGATGAAAAAGCCTGCCCTGTTGAGTTTGATTCGCATTCCTCCCCTCTGTGCGATTCAACGGTGTACTTCGGGAACAGGCCCGCTGGCAACTAACTGCCAGCGGGCCTGTTCCTGTT
>JAEZNV010000005.1 GCA_023441725.1 Actinomycetes bacterium
CACAGGTCGCGCGAGGCGTAGGTAAACTTAACGGGTACGACTAACGGCATTTCAGTGCCTTCCTGATATCGAACAGCATGACCTCGATGGCCAGCTGGGGAGTAACGTTTCTGGCGATGTTGCGCTCAGCGGTGGCAACCGCCTCGAGCGCCTGAGTGGCACCCGCAACATTGGTCGCGGCGGCAAGCCGCCCGATCGTGTCGCGCACGTCCTCGTTCACAACGTCTGTCGCCTCATCCTGAAGCGTCAGCAGCACGTCGCGCATGAGCGTCCGCGCGCTCGCCAGCGCTTCCATGATACCCGAACGCTCGCGCGCGTTGAGTTCGCGCTTGTTGCGGTCCTCAAGCTGCTTCAATGCTCCACGCGACAGGTAGTCGGCATTTTGCTCGAGCACCTTTTCCTGCGTGGACTTGACCTCGGCGAGCGGCGCCTTGACGGCGACAATGAGCGACTTGGCGCGACTGAGCACATCGGCCTCGTCGGCGGCAATGAGCGAGTCGATGGCACGGACCATCTGGCGACGGGCGTCCTGGCGCTCGGCGCTCTTGAGGAACTCGATACCACGCGTGGGGCTTCCCGCCACAGCGACGGCCATACGGCAGCGCGCGGGATCCTGGCCGGTGGCGCGGCTCACGGCCTGCACGGCCACAGTGGGCGACACCAGCCGAAACGGTACGCACTGGCAGCGGCTCACGATGGTGGGCAGCATCACGTCGGCCGAGGTGCCCAACAGGATGAACATGACACCCTCGGGCGGTTCCTCGAGCGTTTTGAGCAGCGCGTTGGCGGTGTTGGCGCGCAGCTGTTCGGCACGGTCGATGATGTAGACCTTTGCCTTGGCGCGGATGGGTGCCAGGGGCACGTCGTCGAGCAGCTCGCGGGTCTGCGCGATGAGGTAGCCCGTAGCGCTCTCGGGCGTGTAATAGTGCACGTCGGGATGCGTATGACGGGCGACGCGCACGCAGCTGTCGCACGAACCACAGCCGTCCTGCTCGCACAGGAATGCCTGGGCGAGCGCCCATGCGGCGTCGAGCTTACCGGCACCGGGCGCACCCAAGAACAGGTAGGCGTGCGATGCACGGCCGCTTGCGATGGCGTTGGTCAAAAAGTCGCGCACGCGCTGTTGGGTGTCGAGCTTGGCCAGCAGGCTTGTCTGCGCGGGGGCCATGTTACTCAGCCTCCTGGGCAAGCGCGGCGGCGACGGCATCCTGGGGGATGTCGAGACCGTACGCACGAACCAGCTCGACCGTCTGCGCGAAGACGTCTGCAATCGACGCGGTGGCGTCGATGAGCTTTACGCGGTCTGGCTCCTCGGCAGCAATGGCACAAAATCCCTGATAGACGCGCTCCTGGAAGGCCATGCCCTTGGCCTCCATGCGATCGGCCGCACCGCGGGCCGCCATGCGCAGCGCCGCCTGCTCGGGCGTGATGTGATAGACGAGTGTGAGCGCCGGATGCGTACCGGCGACAGCCAGGTTGTTGGCATCGCGCACCATCTGACGGTCGAGGCCATCGGCAAACGCCTGGTAGCAGGTCGTGGAATCGTAGAAACGGTCGCACAGGACCACCTTGCCGGCAGCGAGGGCGGGAGCTATGACCTCATGCACCAACTGAGCGCGTGCCGCCTCGTAGAGCAGCAGCTCGCAGGTGTCGCCCATCGCCGTATTGGCGGGGTCGAGCAGCAGGGCGCGGATCTTTTCGCTGATGGCGGTGCCGCCCGGCTCGCGCAGGCTCACAACCTGGTAGCCAGCGAGCTCGAGCGCACGGACAAGCAGGCGCGCCTGCGTGGACTTGCCGGCGCCGTCGACGCCCTCGAGCGTGATAAAGCTATGTTGAGCGGGCTCAAAAGCCATGGGCGCATCCCCTTCCCACAAGGCGCGAAAGTGCAAGTTATAGCAACCAAGCCATGATACCCCAGCGTCCGGCGCACCCCAAATCCCACCTAGTCATTGGGGACGTTCTTAAATGACTAGGTGACAGTTAGGAACGTTCCCAAAGTGCCGGCAGAAAAGGAACGTCCCCAACTGCCGACCCTCTAAGTTGCGGTGAAATAGGGACTAGATACGCCTTCTAGCAGCAAATACAATCCCTATTTCACCGCAAGTTAGGAGTGGGCGCGGGCGTTGATGGCGAAGGAAATGTCGCGCTCGAGGGCTAGAGCCTGTTCGCGTTCGAGGTCTTGGGTGAGGATTGCCAGCACGTAAGGGCGCTCGGCATAGACGATTGCAGCATCGTGCTGAGCATTCGCCAGACTGCCCGTTTTGTGCGCGACCAAAACGCCGCCGGGAACGCCCTCGACAATACCGCGCGCGTCTTCCTGCGCCAGCAGATATCCGCGCGCTCGCTCGCACAGCTCGGGCGTCGCGATTGTCCCCGCCGCCAGCCGCTGCAGCACGGCCGCAGCATCACGGGCGCTCGTATAGTTCTCGCGACCTTGTGCCTGGGCCTCGGCATCCATCATCAGGCGAGCGAGCACGGTCTGGGTCAGCCCCAATGCGGCACACGTTTCGTTGACCGTACCCATGCCAAGCCTGCCGATAACAAGGTTCGCTGCCACGTTATCGCTCTGGGCGATCATAGCGTGCAGCAGCTCGTCAATACTGTACGACACACCCGCGCCGCGCGACTGAATGTTGCCGCTGCCACCCACGATATCCTGTTGCGTCACCGTTATCTGTTCGTCGAGGGACAGCTCGCCCGCCGTCACGGCCTCGAGCGCACAAGCGAGAATGGGAAGCTTGATGATGCTTGCCGCCACACGTCGCGCGTCCGGCGCCACAGCGACTTCGCCATCGAGCGACGCGAACGTTTGAGGATCGAGCGCCACAGCATAGACCGAGGTAGACCCACCATACGGCTCGGCAAGAGCTTCGATATCTTGCTGAAGGCCGGCAATCCAAGAAGCCCGGGCGACAGCTTCCGTCTTTTGAGCGGACGGATGATTCGCTTTTTGTTTGACAGGGACAGCGGAGCCCTCAGCCTCGTTGCGGCGCGCGGCACAACCGCCGAGACTCATCACCGAGGCAAGCGCTCCGGTCAACATCCCGGCACAAAACACTCGACGCGAGCAATCGCGCGCAGTGAGGGGTGCATCCCCCGGCGGGAACCGGAACGCCTCCACGTTTTCGCCGCCACCCCGACCTTGCTCGCCGCAGTACACAGACTCACTCCCCACCATCGCATTCTACCGAGCCGTCGATAAACGGCCGCGCCAGACACCCAGCACGCCGCACTCATTGTGACGCATGCGACAGGGCTTGCGCGACATGATCATCCTCACATAACCAGTTGGGTCGGCGCGGCCCAACCGCACCTGAACCACCTTATAATCTAGCCAACACATCGA
>JAEZNV010000028.1 GCA_023441725.1 Actinomycetes bacterium
GCTTTATCGACCGCATGAACGTGGTGCTGCGCGAGAACATCGTGGGCGTGCGCGTCATCCGCGCATTTAACAAGGAGCGCCACGAGGAGCAGCGCCTGGACGAGGTGTTTAGCGATTACGCGGCCAACGCCATCAAGGTCAACCACCTGTTTGTGGGTCTCGACAGTTCCAGCTTCTTTTTGATGAATATCGCCGAGGTGGCGGTGCTGTGGGTGGGCGGCAACCGCGTGGGCGTCCACGCCATGCAAATCGGCAGCATCTCGGCCGTGTTGGAATACGCGATCCTGATCCTTTTCTTTGTGATGATGGCGCAGATGGTGATTCTGACGCTCCCGCGCGCTGCGGCGTGTCTCAACCGTGCGCAACAGGTGCTCGAAATCGAGCCGAGCATCGTGGACGGCAAGCGCACGCTAGATACGTGCGCGGCGGAGCCTGTTGACGGTACCGATGCGGTTGCCGTGTTCGACCATATGTCGTTCCGTTTTGACGATGCCGACGAGGACACTCTGTGCAACCTGAGTTTTGCCTGCCGCCGCGGACAGACGACCGCGATCGTGGGCTCAACGGGCTCGGGCAAGTCAACGGTGGCCAAGCTCCTGCTTCGCTTCCACGATGCAACGAAGGGCGCCATTCGCCTGAACGGCATCGATCTGCACGACCTTTCGCAAGGTGAGATTCGCGGGCATATCGCTTACGTGCCGCAGAAGGCGTGGCTGTTCTCGGGCACCGTTGCAAGCAACCTGCGCTTTGGCAACGAAGGCGCGACTGAGGCTGACATGCTCCATGCGCTGGAGGTTGCCCAGAGCACCTTTGTGCTCGACCAGCCCCAGGGGCTCGATACGCCGGTGGCCCAGGGCGGCACGAACTTCTCGGGCGGCCAGCGCCAGCGCCTGGCCATTGCTCGCGCACTCATGAAGCGCGCCGATCTATATATCTTCGACGACAGTTTTTCGGCCCTAGACTTTAAGACCGATGCGGCACTGCGCCATGCGCTGCAGGACGAGACGCGCGATGCCGCGGTGCTCATCATCGCCCAGCGCATCTCGACGATCTTGCACGCCGACCAGATCGTCGTGCTCAAGGACGGCGAGGTTGTGGGCTTGGGCACGCATGGCGAGCTTATGGAAACCTGCGAGGTGTACCGCGCCATCGCGGAATCGCAGATGAAGGGAGGTGAGTAGCATGACCGAGGAGCTCAGGAAGCAGGCCAGCGTTGATGACGCCGTTGCCGCGGGACTGGTTGAGGAAACGGCTGCCGTAGCACCCGAGCTGGACGAGGCCGCCAAGGCTGCAGCCGAGCGCGAGGCTCGCCGCCAAGCGCTCTACGAGGAAAACGAACGCGCCGAGGATGAGCGCGCCCGCGCTGAGGCAGAGCGCATGCGCGATGTGGACGACGAGGACGAGGACGAGAAACCCCGCGACACCTGGGCGACGGTGCGCCGCCTGTGGAGCGAGGCTGCCGGTGACCATTGGCGCTTCTATATCGTGTTCGCGAGCATCGTGTTCTATGCCATCTTTAACACCGCTGCGCCGGCATATAGCGCCCGCGTGATCGATGAGCTGTGGGGCCACATTCAGGTGGCGTTTGCCAACGACACCACCTTCAACATCACCTGGGAGAACTGCGGCAGGACCATCTTCATCTACTTTATGATCTGGACGGCCGCTGCCTCGTTCTACGCGCTCCAGAGCTTTTTGATGTCGAGCGTGGCCGAACGCCTTAACCTGCACCTGCGTAACCGCATCGCTCAAAAGCTCAACCGTCTGCCGCTTGCCTTCTTTGATGCGCATCGTCCCGGCGAGGTCGTCAGCCGTGCGACCAACGACTTAGACAAGATGTCTGAGAGCATGCAGCGCGGCTTGCTGCAGCTTCTGGTGTCGATCGGTACCGTGGTGGGCGCCGTGAGCGTGATGTTCGTGTTTAGCGTGCCGCTCACGCTTGTCTTTTTGTTCTTTACGGCGCTTTCGCTGCTGGTGACGAAGGTCGTTTCGCGCCGCACGCACGATGTGACGGGCGAGCGCCAGGAGTGGGTGTCCAAGATTACGAGCGCGGTCGAGGAAGGCTACTCGGGCCGTCTGGTGATCCGTGCGTTTAACCGCGAGCGCCAGAGCTCTGCCGAGGTGCACGAGGCTTCGAAGGAGCTGGCGCGCGTGAGCACCAAGGCCGACTTTATGATTAACGCCGTCGGCCCCGCGGTGCGCTTTATCGGCCGCTTGGCGCAGATCGTGATTGCGCTTGTGGGCTGCAGCATGCTGGTTGCCGGGCATATGACCGTCGGCGTGTTCCAGGCGTTCTTCCAGTTTATCTATGAGGCATCCGAGCCCATGACGCAGCTGTCGTTTACCTTTAACTCGCTGCAGAGCGCGCTGGCGAGCGCCGAGCGCGTGTTCGACCTGCTCGACGAGTCCGAGATGGAAGCCGATCCGTTGCCGGCGGCCGCCGCCAAGCTGCCGGGCAAGGTTGAGGGCCGTGTTGCCTTTGAACACGTGCGCTTTGGTTATGCGCCCGACAAGCCGCTCATGCGCGACGTGTCGTTTGCCGCCGAGCCGGGCCAAAAGATCGCGGTGGTGGGAACCACGGGCGCGGGCAAGACCACGCTCATCAATCTGCTCATGCGCTTCTACGAGATCGACGGTGGTCGCATTACCCTTGACGGTGTGGACACGAGCCGCATGGATCGCGGCGAGCTGCGCCAGCAGTTTGGCATGGTGTTGCAGGACGCCTGGCTGTTCGATGGCACCATTGCCGAGAACATCGCCTACGGCTGTCCCGAGGCAACGCGTGAGGAGATTGTCGCGGCCGCACGTGCCGCTCAGGTCGATTTCTTTGTGCGCACTATGCCGCAGGGCTACGACACGCGTGTGGCTAACGATGCCGAGAGCATCAGCCAAGGCCAACGTCAGCTGCTGACCATCGCGCGCGTGCTGCTCAACAACCCGGCGATCCTCATCCTGGACGAGGCGACGTCGAGCGTGGACACGCGCACCGAGCTCGCCATCGGCCGTGCTATGGATGCGCTCATGCGCGGGCGCACGAGCTTTGTGATCGCGCATCGCTTGTCGACGATCGTGGATGCCGACCTGATCCTGGTTATGGACCACGGCAACATTATCGAGCAGGGTACGCACAAGGAGCTGCTGGCTGCCGAGGGCGCCTATGCCGACCTCTACCTAAGCCAGTTCGCATAAGGTGACATGGGGGGCAGTCCCGCATGTCACATCGAAAAGAAGGCGTGCCGGGGGCGGATTCCCCGGCACGCCTTTTGTGTTGGCGTTCATGCTGTGGCGGTTGTCCGCGGCCCTAGCGTTCGTCCACGAGCTTGGCGACGAGGGCTTTGAGCTCGGCCACCTCTTGCTCGAGTTCCTTGACGCGGCGGGCGTTTTCGGTGATGCCCTGACGGTTGAGGGCGCTCTGCTCGGCGGCATCGTCGGGCATGTACTCGCGATGCTGCTTGGCGTCGAAGCTCTCCTCGAACACGCGGCAGCCGTTGCGCTTGATGATGCGCCCGGGCACGCCCACGACGGTGCAGTTGTCGGGCACGTCCTTGACGACGACCGAGTTGCCGCCGATTTTGACGTTGTTGCCAATGTGGATGTTGCCAAGCACCTTGGCGCCCGTGCCCACCGTGACATTGTTGCCCAGGGTGGGGTGACGCTTGCCGGTCTCGTTGCCGGTGCCGCCGAGCGTGACGCCCTGGTAGAGCACACAGTTGTCGCCCACGATGGCAGTCTCGCCAATAACGACGCCCATGGCGTGGTCGATAAAGAAGTGCTTGCCGATCTGCGCGGCGGGATGAATCTCAACACCAGTGATATGGCGGGTTAACTGCGAGAGCACACGGGCGAGTGAGCGATGACCGTGCTCCCACAGCCAGTGCTCGGGCACGTGGTTCCACTTGGCGTGCAGGCCAGGATAGGAAAGGAAGATGACCAGGCCGTTTTGCGCGGCAGGGTCTTGCGCCTGGACGGTCTTGATGTCCTCGCGAATGGTATTGATAAAGCTCACCGGCCGCCCTCCCTTAGCGCCGTGACAATGCGATTCAATAAAGTATAGCGATTCGCTAGGGATTAGGAAGGGCGATCTTGCTTCGCTTTGGGCGACAAGTGTCAGTTATGCAAACTTGCTGGTAATGAAGTAAGACTTTTGAGGGGTTTGGCCCGTGCTCGCGCCGCAACCGTATACTGGTCAACTTGGACGTGTCCGCGCCCACAACTGAGAGGTTTTACTTCATGGGTTTCATCAATTTTATCGCCGAGCTGCTTAAGGACCCGCGCACCGCGATCGCCAGCTGGATCGCCGCCGGCCCGCTTATGGCCTACGGCTGCGTGTTCCTAATCATCTTTATCGAGACGGGCGTGGTGTTCTTCCCGTTCCTTCCCGGCGACTCGCTGCTGTTTGCCTCGGGCTTCTTTGCCCACAACGGCGGCTTTAACATCGTGGCGCTTCTGGCCACCGCATGGGCCGCAGCCATCCTGGGCGATCAGTGCAACTTTATGATCGGCCACTTCTTTGGCCGCAAGATCATCGCCTCGGGCAAGGTAAAGGCCATGACGCCCGAGCGCATCAAAAAGTCCGAGGATTTCCTGGATAAGTGGGGCCATCTGGCCATCTTCCTCGGTCGCTTCTTCCCGTTCATCCGCACCTTTGTGCCTTTTATCGCCGGCATGGGCGGCATGCACTGGCGCAACTTTGTCATCTTTAACGTGCTGGGTGGAATTACCTGGTCAACGGTCTTTACGCTGCTGGGTTACTTCTTTGGTGGCATTCCGTTTGTGCAGGAGCATTTTGAGCTGCTGATTATCGGCATCGTCGCCGTGTCGATCATCCCGACCGTGGTCGGCCTGGTTAAGGCTAAGCTCGGTAAAAAGAACGCCTAGTCCGAGTTTGTTTTCGGACGTTAATTCCAAGGCCCGTCATCGGATTCGATGGCGGGCCTTTTGTGTTGAAGGCAAATGAAAATACTTTACTTAGTTAAAGAAAAACGTTTTATCCAAGGCGTGCGGGGAGTACAATCACCTGCATGCGAATCGACGTGCCATCGGCTTCGATGCTGCCCGCGTGTCCTGCCCGGCTCTACGCTTCCGGGTATGCGACGTTGCGACGCGGCCGGCTTCGGTCCTTGCGTGCGGGTTCGCGAGTATGCAACCGTGTATGTAAGGAGCGACATATGACTGTCGAGAAGAAGGATATCGATTGGGGTAGCCTCGGCTTTGGCTACATGAAGACCGATTACAGCTACGAGGCTCATTGGAAGGATGGCGAGTGGGACGAGGG
>JAEZNV010000052.1 GCA_023441725.1 Actinomycetes bacterium
CTGTTGAGTCTGGGGGTCCAGCTCGTCTGTCATAGGCATGTGCTCCTCATCGTTGTTTGTCACCCTATGATAAAGTCTCGCGCCGACATCCCGCGCCCCGCAGCAAAGTTTCAAAACGTGTTCGATGGCTCGCGCCGATAGCAAAAACTCGGCCGCTCTACCCAGTTTGTACTTGACAATCCCTTCGCCGAAAAACGTTATGCCGTTCGCCTACCACGGGCTTTATTTTTCACTCGAACCCGCTAAAGTTGCATTTCAGCTTTTGGCGCGTGAAGTTGGATGCGCGCAGTCGGCGGGCGTGCCCGTCGCGATTCGAAAGGACTTTGTATGGGACTTTTCACTGGTAAGACCGTGATCGTCACCGGCGGCGGCAAGGCCACGCTCAAGGACGGCTCCGCTGGCTCCATCGGCTACGGTATCGATATCGCTTTTGCCAAGGAGGGCGCGAACCTCGTTATCACCGGTCGTAACGTCGCCAAGCTCGAAGCTGCCAAGGAGTCTCTTGAGGCTGAGTACGGCGTCAAGGTTCTGCCTGTCCAGGCCGATGTCTCCGCCGGCCAGGACAACGAGGCCGTCGTGCAGAACGTTATCGACAAGGCGATTGAGGAGTTCGGTCGCATCGACGCCGTCGTCAACAACGCTCAGGCCAGCGCCTCGGGTGTGACCATCGCCGACCACACTATGGACCAGTTTAACCTGGCCATTTACTCTGGCCTGTATGCCACCTACCTGTACATGCAGAAGGCCTATCCGCACCTGAAGGAGACCAAGGGCTCCGTGGTCAACTTTGCTTCGGGCGCCGGCCTGTTTGGCAACTACGGCCAGTGCAGCTACGCCGCTGCCAAGGAGGGCATCCGCGGCCTGACCCGCGTCGCCGCCAACGAGTGGGGCAAGGACGGCATCAACGTCAATATCGTGTGCCCGCTTGCCTGGACTGCTGCGCTCGAGAACTTCCAGGACGCCTATCCCGAGGCGTTCAAGGCCAACGTTCACATGCCGCCGGCGGGCCATTACGGCGACGTCGAGAAGGAGATCGGCCGCGTGGTCGTTCAGCTCTGCGGCCCCGACTTTAAGTATATGAACGGCGAGACCGTCACCCTCGAGGGTGGCATGGGCCAGCGGCCTTAGGGGTTACGGCGTTTTACCAAACGCCGTAACGGGCCGACGCTGCGCGGTCACCAGAGCGACAACTTGTCATTCAAAGAGGGCGGCATGACCAGAAGGTCTATGCCGCCCTCTTTTCATGCCAACTTGTTCGCTCTGGCGACCGCTCGCTGACGTTGCCAGAGCATCGGCGTTGCCTTTGTTGATGTAGTCGTTGGGGACGTTCTTAAATGACTAGTCGAAGGGGACACTCTTGCCGGCGCTTGGGGACAGTCCCTGAGTGCCGGCAGATTGGGACACTCCTTTGTAAGATGGCGCTGAAGACTGTCCCCGACGACTAGTCGTTTAAGAACGTCCCTAATGACTATGACCCCTTTGCGCCAGTTTCTGTCGAGTCGGTGCTTCTTGCGGGTTGCCCGTATAATGGTTTGCGTATGAACCGCAACCAAGGAGTTCCAGTTTATGGACCAGACCCTTTTTAAATTCGACCTGATCGCCGAGGATCCGACGACGCACGCGCGCGCCGGCGTGCTGCACACCCCGCACGGCGACATCGAGACGCCGATCTTTATGCCCGTGGGCACCAAGGCAAACGTCAAGGGCATCCCCACCGAGACCGTTAAGCAGCTCGGTGCGCAGATCGTGCTCGCCAACACCTACCACCTGTCCATGCGCCCCGGCGAGGACACCATCGCTGAACTGGGCGGACTGCACAAATTTATGAACTGGCACGGCCCCATCCTCACCGATTCGGGCGGTTTCCAGGTCTTCAGCCACAACGACGCCGTCAAGCTCACCGACGAGGGCGTACGCTTTATCGTCAACGACTACGACGGTCGCCACGTGTTCTGGACGCCCGAGGACAACATGGAAATCGCCATGAAGCTCGGCTCCGACATCTGCATGCAGCTCGATCAGTGCCCCGGCTATCCTGCCACGCGCGCCTACGTCGAGCGCGCCGTGGAGCTGTCAAGTATGTGGGCCGAGCGCTGCTACAAGGCTCACACCCGCGATGACCAGGCACTCTTTGGCATCGTCCAGGGCGGCATGCATCTGGACCTGCGCCTTCGATCGCTGCGCCACCTGGAGGAGTGCGGCGACTTCCCCGGCTACGGCATCGGTGGCTACTCGGTGGGCGAGGACCACGAGACCATGTTCGAGACTCTGGCGCCGCTGGTTTCCGAGTACATGCCTAAGCACAAGCCGCGCTACCTCATGGGCGTCGGCAACCCTACCACGCTCGTGCGCGGCGTTGGCGTGGGCATCGACATGTTCGACTGCGTGCTGCCGACGCGCACCGGCCGCATGGGTACGGCGTTCTCCAGTGAAGGTCGCCTTAACTTCCGCAACGCGCGCTTTGCGCACGACGACGGCCCCATCGACCCCACCTGCACCTGCCCGGTGTGCACGGGCGGCTACAGCCGCGCGCTCATCCGTCACATGGTCACGCAGAAGGAGATGCTCG
>JAEZNV010000067.1 GCA_023441725.1 Actinomycetes bacterium
AACTCCGCCGCCGCATCCCAGCCGGCATCCAGGTACAGGGCGCCCACGAGCGACTCGTAGACGTTCTCGAGCGCCGAGTGCAGACCGCGCGCGCCCGTGCCGGTCTCGGAGGCACCAAAGATGATGATGTCGTCGATGCCCAGCTCATGGGACACCTCGGACAGCGTGGCGCCCGAGACAAGGGACACCTTCAGGCGCGTAAGCTTGCCCTCGTCAAACTCCGGATAGGACTCAAAGAGCGAGCGGGCAACCACAGCGCCCAAAATGGAATCGCCCAAAAACTCAAGGCGCTCATAACTCGCCGAGACGGGCTGACCTTCCACGGCAGAAGGGTGCGTGAGCGCCGCGCGCAGCAGCACCTTGTTATTGAACTCGTGGCCCAGGATTTCCTGGGCGCGCGCGAGTCGTTGAGATAAAGCCAAGACTTAGGCCTCCTTGGCGTTTTCAATAGCGTCGACAGCGTCGGCGACAGAGTTGAGCGACAGCAGGGTCTCGTCATCGATCTCGAGGTCGAACTCGTCCTCGATGGCCGTCACCAGCTGCAGACGCTCGAGCGAATCGGCATCGAGATCGTCAAAGGTAGTCTCGTCACTAATGTCGGCGACATCGACGCCCAGAACGTCAGCGGCGACTTCGGCGATCTTATCGAAGATTTCGGAGCGGTCCATAGCGCTTCCTCTCGTATTGCGTGAACATCAACGCGCTGGCGCCGCAAGCGCAGCGCCAAGACACGGTTTTGATTCTACCCCACGACGAAGGCCGCGAGGCACATAACAGCGCTCTAACTCGCTCCTACAAAACGATGCCGTCCATAGAGTTGGCGACGTTCTCGACCAGCCCGGCGCGCACGGCCTCCGCCGCGGCGAGCGTACCGTTTTTGACGGCCTCGACCGAGGTGGCACCGTGGCCGATCAGGACCACGCCACGCAGGCCCAGCAGAATCGCGCCACCCTTAGCATCGCCCGAGAGCTTTGCCTTGATCTCGCGCATCTGCTTTTTGATGAGCAGCGCGGCGATCTTGGTGCCGAGCGAAGCCATAAAGGCACCCTTGAGCTCTTGCAGCAAAAACTTAGCAGCGCCCTCGGTTGCCTTGAGCGCGATGTTGCCCGACATGCCATCGGCAACGACAACGTCAAAGTTACCCGAGGTCAGGTCGGTACCCTCGCAGTTGCCCACAAAGCCGGGGGCGGCGGCCTTCATGGCAGGGAAGCACGCCTTGGTAAAGTTGGAGCCCTTCTCATCCTCGGTACCGTTGCCGAGCAGACCGACGCGGGGATGCTCAATGCCCAAGACGACGCGCGCATAGGCACTACCCATCTGGGCAAAACGTACCATGTCGTCGACCTCGACATCGGGGTTGGCGCCCATGTCGCACAGGACCGTCAGGCCGCCGGCGCGGTTGGGCAGTGCATTGGTGAGGCACGGACGCACCGGCTGCTTCTTGCCCTCGGCCTGATACCTAAATGGCGTCACGTAGGCGGTAGCGGCAGCGGTCATGGCGCCAGTGGAGCCGGCAGAGAAGAACGCATCCGCGTTACCCTTCTTGATAGCACGGCAGGCAAGCACGATCGAGGACTTGCGCTTGGTCATCACGGCTCGAATGGGATCGTCATCCATGGCGATGACATCGGGCGCCTCCAAGGCCTCAACGCGAGCGTGAGCCGCGGCAAAGGGGTTCACGATCTCTGCGGGACCGACGGCCAAGACCTCGATATCGGGATCCGCCGCAAGCGCCGCCTCGATACCGTCGAGGACAACCTGAGGCTTCTCGTCTCCACCCACAACGTCTACACAAACGCGAACGTTACTCATATACATGCTCCTTATACAAAAATGGCCGACTCATTGAGCCGGCCATTGTGGTTCCAGTTGGAACGGCATCGCATCCAGAGTATACAGTTACTCGGTAACGATAACCTCGCGGTCCTTGTAGAAACCGCAGCTGGGGCACACGTGGTGCGGGAGCTTGACAGCACCGCAACGGGGGCACGTGGACTGAGCCGCAGCCGAAATCTTCATGTTGGCGGAACGGCGGGTGTGAGTGCGGATACGACCCTGCTTTTGTTTAGGTACGGGCATAGTGACCTTCCTTATGAACTATCCAGTGTGGCGATTACGCGCAAGTAGCGATACTACCACAGTTTTACTCGTCAAGCTTGAGATTCTTCAATGCTGCAAATGGATTTTCCGTGGCAGCGGCCCATTCGGCCTCTGCTTGAGCGGCGCAATCGCATTGCTCGACGTTGAGATTGATGCCGCAAGTGGGGCATAGGCCGCGGCAATCGGGCTTGCACAGGACAACGAACGGCGTGTCCATGACGACCGCGTCGTTGATGGGCTCGCCCAAATCGACGATGCGATCCTCGCCCAGCAGCTCGTAGCCGTCTTCGTAGGCCTCGGGGTCCTCGGGCTCGTTAAAGAGATAGAATTCCTCAATCTCACCGGCGATATCAAACGAAGCGGGCTCCAGGCAACGGTCGCACTCACCGGTTGCGTGCGCGCGGACCATACCCGTAAGCAGAACACCGGTGCCGGCATTGGTAAAGACCACATCGTAGTCAATGCCGTCCTGCAGCTGGTACTCCTTCTCGCCCACCGTATAGGTGGCGACATCGACCTTGCCGGTCAGCGGGTACGAGTCTCCGGGAAACTCAAGCTGCTCGGAAAGATCGACGGTGACGCTCGGGAACTCAGCCATTACCACTGACCGTTCTGCTGGGCGGCACCCTCGTTGAGCTGCTGACGGCAACGAGTGACGGTGCCGGTCAGGCTCTTGAGGTTCTCCTCGAGGTGCGTAAAGACCTGCTCGGCGTAGTCCTCGGCGGCATAGCGCGTCTCGCGCTCATACTGCTGGGCACGGTCGCGGATATCATCGGCCTGCTGCTGCGCTAAGCGGACGATCTCCTGCTCACCGGCAATGGTGAGCGCCTGCTGCTGAGCATCGGCGATGATGGAATCGGCCTGAGCGGCGGCGGAAGCCATAAGCTCCTCGCGCTCCTTGAGGATACGGCGGGACTTCTGCCATTCCTCGGGATAGCTCATGCGGATCTCGTCGAGGATGTTAAAGAAGACGTCGGCATCGATAACCTTCATCTGGGCGTTCTTGCCGAACGGCGTCTTAGCCTCTTCGATGAGCCCCTCGAGCTCGTCGACAAGACTCACGATCCTGTCGCCAGGAAAATTCTCGCCCGGCATCCGGTCTCCTTTCATAGGTAACATATCATCGTGTTAGTTTACCACATGCCACCAGGCATTAAAAAACGTCACGAAAAGCGATGTTTGAGCGCCTTGACCACATTGGACGGAACAAAATTAGAGACGTCGCTACCGAGCGAGGCAATCTGGCGAACCACCGAGCTCGAGATATAGCCGTACTGCGGCGCACTCATGACAAAGATGGACTCCAGCTCGTTATCCAGGCGGTAGTTGAGGTCGGCCTGCTGCAGCTCGTACTCAAAGTCGGTCATGGCACGCAGACCCTTGACCACGGCTCCCGCCCCCTGTTCGCGGGCAAAATCGACCAAGAGGCCGGTGAAGGGCAGCACCTCGACGCCGTCAATATCACCGAGCGCTTCACGGGCAAGCGCCACGCGCTCTTCGAGCATAAACGTGGTGCCGACGCCGTTTTTGCCCTGCGACTCGGCAACGGCAACGATCACGCTGGGAAAGATGCGGCGGGCGCGGCGGATGACGTCAATATGGCCAAACGTTATGGGATCGAAGGTGCCCGGGACAATCACGCGGTTGATGGTGTCATTCATGGGCGTCCTCCAAAGGCGCATCCTCGTCATTGTCGCTGTCGTCGGCATTGTCGGCCCCGTTCGTAGCCGACCAGCGCAGCAAGTCAACCGAAGTTATGCCGTAGCGCTTCTCGCGCACGGTCTCAAAACCGGTCGGGTGAGCGCCCGTATCGGCCGCGGCGTGCTCAAAGAGCGCGTAGGCGCCCTGCCCCAGCAAGCCTTGCTGAGCTAGGTTCTGTAGCAGCTCCTCGACCGGCTCGGCGCCAAAAGCATAAGGCGGGTCGAGCAGGACCAGGTCAAAGGGACCGCCCGGCACGCGGCCGCGCGAGGCGCTTGCCAGCACGTCACCCGTAACCACGCGCCAACGCGCACGGTCACGGCACAGCGACTCGATATTCTTGGTAATCAGACGAGCAGCGTTGCGATCGATCTCGAACGTGGTGAGCGAGCGAGCACCGCGCGAGAGCATCTCGATGCCCAAGGCGCCGGAGCCGCCAAAGGCGTCCAGCACGCGGACCTCGTCCAGATCGAAGTCGAATGCCGACATGACCATAGATGCGCACGCCTCGCGCACGCGATCGGTCGTGGGGCGGGTGACATCGCGACCACGGGGCTCCTCGATCTTACGACCGCGCCATTCGCCGCCGATGATTCTCATCCTCCGCTGACCTCCTTAAAGATGTGTCGATACCGCGTGGCGACTGCATCGCGCAAGGGGCGCGTCGCCACGGAGTCAAGGTTGCAAGCATACCGCAAGAGCTCGACCGCGTCCAAATGAGCCCACTCGATCAATTCCTCGTCGGCATCGAGGTCAACAAAGCGCAAGGTCACGCCGCCATGCTGACGGTAACCCAGGATTTCGCCCTCGTGGCGCAGACGCAGGTCCATCTGGGCGAGCGTAAAGCCGTCCGAGGTCTTCTCGAGCGACTGGAGGCGGTCTTGAGCCGCCGACGCGCCGCCGTTGCCCTTGGAGTGCGTCATGACCAGGCATGTACCCGACACGCTGCCGCGACCTACGCGCCCGCGCAGCTGATGCAAGGCCGCCAAACCAAAGCGCTCGCCATTCTCGATGACCATGACGGTTGCGTTGGGCACGTCAACGCCCACCTCGACCACCGTGGTCGAGACGAGCACATCGATCTCGCCACGCTTAAAGGCATCGATGACCCGGTCCTTCTCCCCCGCCGGCATGCGGCCATGAAGACGCTCGATGGCAAGCCCCGGTAATGCCAGACGAAGGCGATCGAGCTCGGTCGCCGTGTCATGTAACGGCACGGGCACGGTCACGCGGCCTTCGTCGTCGCGAGCGATGCCGGGTACGTCTTCGAGCTCATCGGCCGAATCGCTCGGCTCCACGAGCGGACAGATCACGTAGGCCTGCTGCCCTTTTTCGTGCGCCACTCGAATGGCTCCATAGGCCAGGTCGCGACTCGACTCGGTGAGAACG
>JAEZNV010000076.1 GCA_023441725.1 Actinomycetes bacterium
TTCTGGTCGTCAACGCAGGATCTTCGACCCTTAAGTATCAGGTCATCGATACCAAGTCCCACAAGGTGTCCGCAAAGGGCTCCTGCGAGCGCGTCTGCTTTACCGGCGGTACCTTCACCCACGCTGCAAACGGTTCCAAGAAGGTGACCGAGAACATCGAGTTCCCCGATCACAAGGTCGCCATCGAGGTCGTTCTGAAGGACCTCGAGGCCAACGGCGTCAAGATCGAGGGCATCGGCCACCGTATCGTTCAGGGCGGTTGGTACTTCGGCGATTCCTCCCTCGTCGACGAGGACGTCCTCGCCAAGATCCGCGAGGTCGCTCCGCTCGCCCCGCTGCACAACAACCCCGAGGCCAACGTTATCGAGTACTGCCTGGAGCAGTATCCCGACCTGCCCAACGTCACGGTCTACGACACTGCTTTCCACTTCAATATGCCCGAGGTCGCCAAGACCTACGCCCTGCCCAAAGACGTCTGCGACAAGCTGCACATCCGTAAGTACGGCGCCCACGGCACCAGCTACCGCTACATCTCCAAGAAGGTTGCCGAGATGACCAACGGCGAGGCTCGCAAGGTCGTCGTGTGCCACATCGGTTCCGGTGCTTCCCTGTGCGCCATCGAGGACGGCAAGTGCATGGACACCACCATGGGCTTGACCCCGCTCGACGGTGTCATGATGGGCACCCGCTGCGGCTCCATCGACCCTGCTACCGTGTGCTACCTGCAGCGCGAAGGCGGCTACACCTTCGACGAGGTCGACGAGATGATGAACAAGAAGTCCGGCCTTTTGGCTGTGACCGGCGGCAAGACCAACGACTGCCGCAACGTTGAGGAGCTCGCCGCTGCCGGCGACCCCGAGGCCCAGCTCGCCTTCGACATGTTCGTCTACAAGATTGCCGCCAAGGCCGCCGAGATGGCCACTTCCATGTGCGGCATGGACACCCTGGTCTTTACCGCCGGCATCGGCGAGCACGCTCCGGCCGTTCGCGCTGGCGTGGCCGACCGTCTGGCCTTTATGGGCGTCAAGATGGACCATGCCCGCAACGCCCTGCGCGGCGACGGCGCTTGGTGCCTGTCCGCCAAGGATTCCAAGGTCAAGATCTTCGTCATCCCCACGGATGAGGAGTTCATGATCGCCTCCGACGTCGAGCGCATCGTCAGCGGCAAGTAATTGATGCAAGGGGAGGGGACTGGATGGCCTTGTGCCGTTCAGCCCCCTTTTATGCTCTTTGGGCGAAGAGCTTAATAGATATTTATTGAATTCTGATAACTTCTTATTAAAGGTACGGCCGTCTTATAGGTTTGCCGACCGTACTGTAATCACGAAGGAGTCTCATGAACGTACTTGTTGTCAACGCCGGCAGCTCAAGCCTTAAATATCAGCTTCTGGATACCGATACCCGCGAGGTTTTCGCCAAGGGCAACTGCGAGCGTATCGGCTCGGACATGGGTATCTTTGGCCACTCCGAGAACGGTGGCGCCAAGCAGACCGAGGAGGTTCCCTTCCCCGATCATCGCTCTGCTATCGCTCGCGTGCTCGAGGAGCTCGAGAAGACCGACTTTACGATCGATGGCATTGGGCATCGTATCGTTCAGGGCGGCTGGCACTTCGATGATTCCGCAGTTGTTGACGACGAGGTCATGGCTAAGATCCTTGAGGTGGCCCCGCTCGCCCCGCTGCACAATTACGGCGAGGCCGCAGCAATCGAGTATTGCCGCGAGAAGTATCCGGAGCTGCCCAACGTCGCCGTCTTCGATACCTCGTTCCACATGACCATGCCCGAGGTCGCCTACACCTACGCGCTGCCCAAGGACGTGTGCGACAAGTACCACGTGCGAAAGTACGGTGCCCACGGTACGAGCCACCGCTACGAGTGGATGATGGCAAAGGAGATTCTGGGCTCGTGCTGCCACCGTCTGCTTTCGTGCCATCTGGGCAACGGCGCTTCGCTCGCCGCCATTGAGGACGGCGTTTGCCGCGACACCACGATGGGGCTCACGCCGCTCGACGGCCTGATGATGGGCACCCGTTGTGGTTCCATTGACCCTGCCACCGTGTGCTACCTCCAGCGCGAGGGCGGCTACAGCTACCAGGAAGTCGACGACATGATGAACAAGCAGTCTGGTCTGCTTGCCATCTCGGGCATCTCCAACGACGCCCGCGACATCCGTACACGCGCCTCCGAGGGCGACGAGCGCTGCCTGCTCGCCTTCGATATGTTCGCCTACAAGGCTATGCAGCAGGCCGGTTCCATGATTGCCTCTATGGCGGGCGTGGATACCATCACCTTTACCGCCGGCATCGGCGAGAACGACTGGTCGATCCGCAAGGCCTTCTGCGACTGCTTCGAGTGGCTGGGCGTGCGCATCGACAACAACAGGAACCGCGAGGCCGTGGGTAACGGCCCGCAGGTCATCAGCGCCGCCGGCTCTTCCGTCACGGTCATGGTCATCCCCACCGACGAGGAATACATGATCGCCCACGACGTCGAGCGTCTGACCAAGAACAGCTAACGCATTCGTCTGTAATTGAAAAAAGGCCTCCAGAGCAACAGCTCCGGAGGCCTTTCTGCTAGCAGGCGGAAATTCCAGTCCCAAAGTGATCGTCACCAGCAACGCCTGCTCTTTCAGCAACGACACCCATTCGTTCAGGATTCTCAGCCCCAGCTCGTAGCCAAGCCGCCGTCCATTCCAGATGCCCTGAATGCTACGTGGCGGTAGAAGGCCGTACGGGCTAACCCCTGAAAACAATCCGCAGACCAGAAACGCCCCCGTTCGTAGCTCCGGAGGAGCAGCACGTGGGCGTTTCATTGGTCGAGGACGTTTTCAGGGGTTAGCCCGTACGGCCTTCGGGCGAGTGCGTCCGCTACTCAGCCATCTGAGCCTGGACGGCGGTGATGGCCACGACACCCACGATGTCGTCGGCAGAGCAGCCGCGCGACAGGTCGTTGACCGGTTTGGCGATGCCCTGCAGGATGGGGCCGTAGGCGTCAGCGCCAGCGAAGCGCTGGACCAGCTTGTAGCCGATGTTGCCAGCCTCGAGGTCGGGGAACACGAGCACGTTGGCCTTACCGGCGACGGAGGAGCCGGGAGCCTTGAGCTGGGCGACGGTGGGGACGATAGCGGCATCGAGCTGCAGGTCGCCGTCGATGGCGAGCTCGGGAGCCTTCTCCTTGCAGAACTTCACAGCCTCCTGGACCTTCTTGGCGACCTC
Source organism: Actinomycetes bacterium (assembly GCA_023441725.1). The sequence goes on from JAEZNV010000076.1 coordinate 3,216, forward strand.
GCCACCGGCGGAGCCCATGGTGGAGTAGGAGAGCATGGCCACGTGCGGCTCAACATTGCCCATGAAGGTGGACCAGGAGTGAGCGGAGGCGATGGCGATCTCGGAGAGCTCGTCGGAGGACGGGTTGATGTTGAGGCCGCAGTCGGCGAAGATCAGCGTGCCGTCGGTGCCGAACTGCGGGGTGTCGGTGCACATCACGAAGAAGGCCGAGACCAGCTTGGTGCCCGGGGCGGTCTTGAGGATCTGCAGCGCGGGGCGCAGGGTGTCGGCGGTGGAGTGGCAGGCGCCAGAGACCAGGCCATCGGCGTCGCCCATCTTGACCATCATGGTGCCAAAGTAGGTGGCGTCCATCACCTGGGCTCGAGCCTGCTCGATGGTAACGCCCTTCTTGGCGCGGAGCTCGGCAAACTTCTGCGCGTACTCCTCGTGCTTCTCGGCATTGCGCGGGTCGATGACGGTAGCGCCGGGAACGTCGATCTCGTCGGGGTTGCCCAGGATGACGATC
>JAEZNV010000078.1 GCA_023441725.1 Actinomycetes bacterium
CACAAAGGTAGGAAACGTCCTCGAAGGACTTGTTGCGAATATCAAGGGTAATATCGGCGGCCTGGCGATACAGCGGACGGCGATGCTCAAACAGGCGCGCAGCATGCTCGGGCGAGCGGAAATCGGGCCGGGTATCGGAGCGGCGAATCTGACGCAACGAGTCCTCAAAGTCGCCTTCGAGGTACACACACGTACCCATCTCGTGCATCAGTTTAATGTTCACCGGCGTCTCGACGATGCCACCCCCGCACGATACCAGCAGGCTGCGCTCGCTCTGAAGCGAACGGAGTGCCGAGGTCTCGAGCTCGCGAAAACGATCCTCACCCTCGGTCTTAAATATCTCGGTCACCGACTTGCCGCATCGACGCACAACCAAACGATCGGTATCGATGAATCGACGCTTGAACATAGTGCCTACATTGCGCGCAAGCGTCGACTTGCCCGCGCCCAAAAAGCCGATAAAGAAGATATGGTCGCAGCCGTGTTTGATGTGCTGAGACATGGCGAAACCTATTCCTCGCAGGGAAGGTCGCGCAGGGCCCGGCGCTCAAAGATACGGAAGATCTGCGTGTACCACAGGTCCTGGGTTGCCTGCGGCTTGACCAGAATAGCGTCAACGCCGGCAAAGTTTCCGCTCCATACGTCGGTGTACAGCTGGTCACCGATCAGCACGGCCTCGTCGGCCGTGGCGCCCAGACGCTTAAGGCCCGCTTTGAGGGCAAATGGCGCCGGCTTCATGGCATGACTGATGGCCTCGAGCCCCAACTCACGAGCCGACGCCATGACCTGGTCGCGATGCCAGTTGTTGGACACCATGCACAGCTTAAAGCCCTTGGCATGGGCGGCCTCGAGCCAGGCGGAGACCGCAGCGGGAACCTGCTCGGTATCACGCGGCACCAGGGTGTTGTCGCGGTCGAGCAGAATGGCGCGCTTGCCGTCGGCCCAAAGGGTATCGAGGTCGATGCGATCGACCGAGGCAACATATCGTTTGGGGCTAAAAATCCTCATGATCAATTCCAAGACTGTTGATGCTCTTCGTAGGTCTTCGAGAAATACTCCTCGTCCTGCGTAATGTAGAAATACAGGTCATCGGAGTCGGTCGGCTCAAGGGTGGCCTTGAGCGCCTCGAGCGACGGAGAGCAAATGGGCGTGGGCGGGAGGCCCTCGTGCTTATAGGTGTTATACGGGCTATCGCTCTGCAGGTCGTCGGCGGTAACCTCGCCGCCGGTGACGTACATCATGGTCGCATCGCTATTGAGGTAACGCAGGCCATCGAGCTTGCCCGCCAGACGGTTATAGAAAACCGATGCCACATGCGCGCGCTGATCGGCGTTGAGACCCTCGCGCTCGACAATCGAGGCAAGGTTAACGATGTCGTAATCGGACATCTCCACGCCATAGCGCTCCTTGATCTTGGCCTCGCAGCTGGCAAAGTCAAGCGACTTATACTCAGCGTTGAACTGGTCAAGCATGGCGCGAATCACATCATCGGCGCTTGGGTCCTTGCCCAACGAATACGTCTTGGGGAACAGGAAACCCTCGAGCGAATCGTTCGCGGCGCCCTCAAGGAAGCTATAGTCCTTCACATAGTTGGACGCCTTTGCCTGATTGAGGAAGTCTTCCTTCGAGATACTGCCGTATGCCTTGGCCACGCGGTCGGCGACCTGATCAACCGTCAGGCCCTCAGGGATAGTCAGCGCATCGGAGCCCGCATTGGGGCCTTCCATGAGCTGCTGAACGACCTTGGTCGCGTCCATAAGCGTGGTAAACGAATACTTACCCGGCTTAAGCGACATATCCGCGTTGAGCTTTTTGACCGCCGCGTAATAATCCTTGGGATTTTCGACGATATGGTTCTCAGAGAGAATCGAAGCGATGCTGTCACCCGAGGCACCATCGGGAATCGTGATAGTAACCTGCTGGCCTGCAACGACTTTCGCATCCTCACCGCCAAAGAAGCCCTTAACGGCTGGCACGACAAAGAAAACGATCGCGACAAGCGCAAGCACGGCGGCGACGCCACCGACAATCAAAGGCATCGGGGAGCTTTTCTTTTGGGCACCACGGCGGGCGTGCGTGTTATAGCTCGAACGCGTGGCTGGAGCAACGCCGTGCGAGCCATGAGCATGATGTGCGTGGGAGCGTGATTGCGGGGCCTGCCCCTGCGTGCGCTGGACAGGAACCTGTTGCTTAAAACGAGCGCCGCCAGCGGGCTGCGCGGGACGAGCGGCGGGCTGTTGAGCAGCACGCTGAGTAGGCTGAGCCGAACGCTGCATCGGCTGCGCCGGGCGCTGGCCAGCCTGAGCAGGGCGCGGCGCGGGCTGCCGTGTACGATTCGGCTGGCGCGGATCGAAAGCGCTAGACATGCGAAACCTCCTCGTTTTTGCGATCGAGCCACGTCTGCAAGAACAGGCTGGCGGCGATCATGTCGATCTTGCCCCTCATCTGCTTTTCGTTGAGCCCCTGCTCTCGCAGGATTCGCTTGGCCTCCTGCGAGGACAGACGCTCGTCCTCAAACTCCAGCGGAAGGTCGAGCTCGTCGGCAATCTTTTGGGCCACGGCGGCGACGCGCTCGGCCTGGGGGCCGGGTTCACCGGCCATGGTCAAAGGACGTCCGCTTACCAGGATATCGGGCTCATAGTCCTCGACCAGGTAGCGAAACGTCTTTGACATACCGGTGACCTCGGCAGCCGGAAGCACCTTGACAGGCATTGCCATCTTGCCATCACGGCTCGAGACGGCAATGCCAATCCTGGTCTCCCCTATGTCCAGTGCGAGCGCGACCACAGCGACTACTTAGGTTCTTAGGCGCCGAGCGCGGTCTTAGCGGCCGCGAGGGCATCGGCGATACCGGCGGCGTTCTTGCCACCGGCCTGGGCCATGTTGGGACGACCGCCACCGCGACCGTCGACCAGGCCCGCAATCTGCTTGATCACGTTACCGGCGTGGAAACCGGCCTTCACGGCGTCATCGGAGCCGGCGGCGAGCAGAGCCGGGGTGCCCTTCTCGGTCACGCTGGCAACAACGCAGGCGACGGGGCCGGCGACCTTCTGGTGCACGGTGTCCCAAACGTTGCGCAGGTCGGCAGCCTCAAGGCCCTGGAGCTCAGCGACGACGAGCTTGTAGCCGTTCAGCTCGACAGCGCCGTCGATGGCACTGGAGATAGCGTCGGAGGAGCCACCGGTCAGCGCCTTCTTGAGCTTGTTAGACGTCTCGCGCAGCTCGGCCTGCAGGTTCTCCACGCGGGCAGGAACCTCGTCGACGCGGCACTTGAGCGCAGCAGCGGCGGCGTCAACGAGCGCCAGGCGGTCGGCCATGTAGTCGAGAGCGCCCTTGGAGGTCACGGCCTCGATACGGCGGACATTCGAGCCCGTGGAGGACTCGGAGATGATCTTGAACAGACCGATCTCGGCGGTGTTGGCGGCATGCGTGCCACCGCAGAGCTCGCGGGAGAACGGCTGGTCCTCGGCGCCTACGGAGACGACGCGGACGACGTCGCCGTACTTCTCGCCAAAGAGGGCGACAGCACCAGCGGCCTTGGCCTCGTCGATGCCCATAACGCGGGTCACGACCGGCTTGGAAGCGAAAATCTGCTGGTTGACCAGGTCCTCGACAGACTTGAGCTGCTCGGAAGACAGGGCCTCGAAGTGCGTGAAGTCAAAGCGCAGGTGCTCGGGCGTCACCAGCGAGCCGGCCTGGGAGACATGCTCGCCCAGGACCTGCTTAAGGGCGGCGTCGAGCAGGTGGGTGGCGGTGTGGTTTCGGCGCAGGAAACCACGGCGCTCGGCGTCGAGCGCGGCGGTCACGGTGGCACCGACGGTCAGCGTGCCCTCGGCAACGTGCGCGACATGGGCATACAGGCCGTTGTGGTTTTTGGTGTCGGCAACAGTCAGCGCAACGCCCTCGGCGGAAAGCTTGCCGGCGTCGCCCTGCTGGCCGCCCATCTCGGCGTAGAACGGGGTGCGGTCGAGCATGACCTCGACGTCCTCGCCGGCGGCAGCGGACTCGACGGACTCGCCGTTGCGAACGATGGCGACAACCTTGGCGCCCTCGATGACGTCGTTGTCATAGCCGTCGAACTCGGTCGCGGCAACCTTGTCGGAAAGCTCGACCCACACGTCGTTGAAGCTGCCCCAGGCATCGCCCTTGGCGTTGGCGCGGGCGCGGGCCTTCTGGTCCTCCATGCAGGCGGTGAAGCCGTCCATGTCGACGTCATGGCCAGCGGCGCCGGCGATCTCGACGGTCAGGTCGATGGGGAAACCAAAGGTGTCGTGCAGCTTAAAGGCAACGTCGCCCGGAAGCACAGCGCCCTCGGCGAGCGCGTCCAGGGCTTCATCCAGGTAAACGCGGCCGTTGTCGAGCGTCGTGGAGAAACGCTCCTCCTCGGAGGCGACGATGCCCTTGACGAGCGCGACGTTCTTGAGAAGCTCGGGATAGGCCTCGCCCATCTGAGCGTTGACCTCGTCGATAAACTTGGTCAGGAAGGCACCCTCGATGCCCAACAGGCGACCGTGGAACACGGCGCGGCGGAGCAGGCGGCGAAGGACGTACTCGCGGCCCTCGTTGCCGGGCAGGATGCCGTCCGAGATCATAAAGTCGACGGCACGGGAGTGATCGGCGATAATGCGCAGCGAGCGGCTGGCACCGGAGTAGTCATCGGCGTCATAGGTCTTGCCGCTGATCTCCTCGCCCAGCTTGATGAGATGCTGCATTAGATCGCCGTCGTAGTTAGCGGTCTTGTGCTGCATGATAGCAGCCATGCGCTCCAGACCCATGCCCGTATCGAGGTTGCGGTGCGGCAGCTCCGGCATGGAGCCGTCCTCCTGGCGGTCGTACTGGGTAAACACGAGGTTCCAGAACTCAAGGAAGCGGTCGCAGTCGCAGCCGGGCTTGCAGT
>JAEZNV010000081.1 GCA_023441725.1 Actinomycetes bacterium
GTGTGGCTGCGGAGGCTTTATTCGTTGCGGCGCATTGTGTTTGGGTCGCTGAGATGAGTCGATTTGCCCCGAAAGAGGAGGGCATTGACCTTAGGGTCATGCCCGACGAATGAGCGGCAAATCGGCCGTCTCGGCGGGCCGAACTACTCCAGCTCAAACGCTCCGGTGTAGAGCTGGTAGTAATACCCGCGCTTGGCGATCAGCTCGTCGTGGTTGCCGCGCTCGATGATGCGGCCGTGGTCCAGGCAGATGATCGCGTCGGAGTTGCGCACGGTGGACAGGCGGTGTGCGATGACAAACGTCGTGCGGCCTTCCATGAGCTTGTCCATGCCGGCTTGCACGATAGCCTCGGTGCGGGTGTCGATGGAGCTCGTGGCCTCGTCCAGGATCATCGCCGGCGGATCGGCGACGGCAGCGCGTGCAATCGAAATCAGCTGGCGCTGGCCCTGCGACAGCTGGGCGCCGTTGCCGGTGAGCATGGTGTCGTAGCCGTCGGGCAGGCGGGTGATAAAGTCGTCCGCGCCCGCGAGCTTGGCCGCCGCGATGCACTCCTCGTCGGTGGCGTCCAGGTTGCCGTAGCGGATGTTATCCATCACGGTGCCGGTGAACAGGTTCACGTCCTGCAGCACCACGCCCAGTGAGCGGCGCAGATCGGCCTTGCGGATCTTGTTGACGTTGATGCCGTCGTAGCGGATCTTGCCGTCGGCGATGTCATAGAAGCGGTTGATGAGGTTGGTGATGGTCGTCTTGCCGGCACCGGTGGCGCCGACAAATGCGACCTTCTGGCCCGGCTTGGCAAACACAGACACGCCGTGCAGCACCTCGTGGTCGGGCGTGTAGCCAAAGTCGACGTTGTCCATGACCAGGGCGCCGCGCAGCGGCACGTACTCGATCTCGCCGGTTGCGCGGTGCGGATGTTTCCATGCCCACATGCCGGTGTGGTGGTCGGCCTCCTCGAGCTGCCAGGTATCGGGGTTCACCTGCGCGTTGACGAGCGTCACGTAGCCTTCGTCGGCCTCGGGCTCCTCGTCGATGAGCTCAAAGATGCGGTCGGCGCCGGCGAGGCCCATGACCACGGCGTTGATCTGCTGCGAGATCTGACCGATCTGTCCGCAGAACTGCTTGGTCATGTTGAGGAACGGCACCACGACGGCGATGGACAGTGTCATGCCCGAGATGCTCAGGTTGGGCACGCCCAGCGCCAGGAAAATGCCGCCTGCCAGTGCGACCAGCACGTAGAGCAGGTTGCCCAGGTTCATAAGGATAGGCATGAGGATGTTGGCGTACATGTTGGCCTTCTGCGAGACCTCGAAGAGCTTTTCGTTGCGCTCGTCAAAATCAGCCTCGGCGGCAGACTCGTGGCAGAATGCCTTGACGACCTTCTGGCCGTTCATGACTTCCTCGATATGGCCCTCGACCACGCCGAGCTCGGACTGCTGCGCAATAAAGAAACGCGCGGAGTTGGAGCCGAGCAGCTTGGTCATAAAGGTCATAAAGACGACGCCGGCCACAATGACCAGGCACATCCACACGCTGTAGTACAGCATGATAAAGAATACCGTGACGATGACGATGGTCGTCATGAGCAGGTTGGGCAGCGACTGGCTGATCATCTGGCGCAGCGTGTCGATGTCGTTGGTGTAGTGGCTCATGATGTCGCCGCGCTGGTGCGTGTCGAAGTAGCGAATCGGCAGGTCCTGCATGCGGTTGAACATCTTCTCGCGCAGCTTCTCGAGCGAGCCCTGCGTGACGATGGCCATGGCGCGGTTCCAGAAGAGCGAAGACAGGATGCCGATGCCGTAGATGCAGGCGAGGGTAGTCACGAGCTGTGCGATCTTGGGCTGTGCGGCTTCCCAATCGCCCGACTGCCACGATTCGCTAATAATCTGCAGGGCGCTCTGAAGGAAGGTCGCGCCGATGGAGTTGATGATGGCGCAGAGCACCACGCCGACGACGACGAGGGGCAAAAGCACGGGGTAGAAGCCAAAGAGCGTCTTGATGAGGCGCGACATGGTGCCGCCCTTGCGGTTGAGCGCGCGCTCGGCGGTCGTTGCCTTACTCATGTGCCTCGCCTCCTTCCTGGGTCTGAGCTTGCGTTGTGGATGCCTCGGTGTCGGCCTCGACGGCCCCTTCGCCCTCGGCAGACATCTTGTTTTGCGAGGTAAAGGTCTCGCGGTAGATCTCGCTTGTCTTAAGCAGCTCGTCATGGTTGCCGATTTGCGCGATGCGGCCACCTTCCATGACGATGATGCGGTCTGCGTCCTGCACGGAGCTAATGCGCTGGGCGATGATGAGCTTGGTCGTGTTAGGCAGATAGCTTGCCAGCCCTGCGCGAATCTTGGCGTCGGTCTTGGTGTCGACGGCGCTGGTGGAGTCGTCCAGGATCAAGATCTTGGGGCGACGCAGCAGGGCACGCGCAATGCACAGGCGCTGCTTCTGACCGCCGGAAACATTGGAGCCGCCCTGCTCGATCCAGGTGTCGTAGCCCTTGGGGAAACCGTCGACAAACTCATCGGCGCAGGCCAGATGTGCCGCCTCGCGGACCTCCTCGTCGGTGGCATTCGGGTCGCCCCAGCGCAGATTTTCGGCGATGGTGCCGCTAAACAGCACGTTTTTCTGCAGCACCATGGCGACCTGGTGGCGCAGGGCGTCCAGGTCGTAGTCGCGCACGTCCATGCCGCCCACGCGCACGGTGCCTTCGGTGGCGTCGTATAGGCGGGCGATGAGGTTTACAAGCGTGGACTTGGCCGAGCCAGTGCCGCCGATGATGCCGATGGTCTCGCCGCTCTTAATGTGCAGGTCGATATCGTCGAGCGCCTGGCGCTTCGCATGCGCGGAATACTTAAAGCTCACGTGGTCAAAGTCGATGGAACCGTCGACAACCTCGAGCACGGGCTCGGCGGGATTGGCGATCGTGGGCTCGGCGGCCAACACCTCGGTAATGCGGTGCGCCGATTCGTCGGCCATGGTCACCATGACAAAGATCATCGACAGCTGCATCAGGCTCATAAGGATCTGGAAACCATAGGTAAAGATCGAGGAGAGCTGGCCCACATCGAACAGCGTGCCCTGGCTCGTGATGATGAGCTTGGAGCCCAGGTAGATGATGACGACAAACGCGCCGTTGACGCAGATGTTCATCATGGGGTTGTTAAAGGCCAGCAGTTTCTCGGCGCGGGTGAAGTCCATCTGGACGTCGCGCGCGGCGGTCGCGAACTTCTCCTTCTCAAAGTCTTCGCGCACATAGCTCTTGACCACGCGCATGCCGGTGACGTTTTCCTCGACAGACTCGTTAAGTGCGTCGTACTTGTGGAACACGCGCGAGAAGATGGGGCGCACCTTAAAGATGATAAAGAACAGTCCAAAGCCCAGTAGCGGAATGATGACCAGGTAGACCATGGCGACGCTGCCGCCCATGATAAACGCCATGGTAATGGCGAAGATCAATACCAGCGGCGCGCGCACGGCGATACGGATAATCATCATAAAGGCCTGCTGCACGTTGTTGATGTCGGTGGTCAGGCGCGTGACGAGCGAGGAGCTCGAGAACTCATCGATGTTGGCAAAGCTGAACGTCTGGATCTTGTAGAACAGGGCGTGACGCAGGTTCTTGGCGAAGCCGCAGCTCGCATGGCTGCAGGTGACGCCGGCAGCGGCGCCAAAAGCAAGCGACGTCAGCGCGATGAGCACCAAAAAGCCTGCGGTGGGAAGCATCTCGGCTACGGTGGTGCCGTCTTTGATGGCGTCGATCAGGTTGGCGGTGATAAATGGAATCAGCATCTCGCAGAGCACCTCGCCAAGCACGAGCAATGGCGTGGCAACAGCGACTTTCATATAGTCGCGGATGCTGCCCATGAGGGTTTTAATCATCCAGTTCCTCCCAGGTTACACGGATTTTCTCGAGCATTTCGGCGAGCTGCTCGCGCTCGTCGTGAGTGAGGGCACTAAAGGCCCGTTCTTTACAGCGGATGCGGGCCGCCTGGTCGATGCGGGCGTTTTCCCGGCCGGTTTCGGTCAGGCGAATGGTGAGTTGCCGTCGATCCTTGGGGTTACGGCTGCGCTCGATGAGGCCGTTGACCTCGAGCTTGGACAGGATCTCGGAAAGCGACCCCGGCTTGAGGTCAAAGTGCATGCCGAGTTCCTGCTGCGACATCTCGCCGCCGGGCTGCTTGGCCAGCAGGCAGATGATGGGCGCCTTGCCGGACACGCCTCCGCCATGAAAATGCATGTAATGGCCGCAAAAACCCAGGCCGCTCAGGATGCGCTTGGCGAGTTTGTCTTCGGCGCTGACCGCTTCGAGTATGTCTACCGGTTGCGACGGGTCACCGCCGGGCTCGTGCGAACAAAGGTTAAGAGGTTCATCGCACATGAATTAGTGTTGCTCCTTTCTTTAGTTAGGTAGTGGAATTGTTTTGTGCCTAACCAATTTAGGAGCGTGAGAAATCAATGTCAAGGTACCAAACTTATTAAGTTACGGCGTTTTGCCAAACGCCGTAACCGCTCGACGCTGCAAGCGTTCCTAAGCGGCAATCTGGCGTTCAATCGTCGGGCATGGCCACAAGGCCTATGCCCTCCTCTTTCACGCCACCTTGCTCGCTTAGGAACGCTTTCGCTGTCCGTCCTCAACCTGTGATTCCGCCACGGTCCGCTTCGGTGCATGTGGTCCCTTGGGGACGGAGGAAAAGGGATCACTTTGAGCTGTGATGACGCCATTCGAAGCGGCCTCGCCAAAAACTATGCCTAATTACTACGATGAATCCGGCATCCCCGACCACAACGGCTGTTTCTGAAAAAGCGCAAGCTATCTACCTGCGGTTTTGTTGGAGCGAAATTTGTTGTGGTTGGAGGTGGGCGGTTAAACGTAGTAAATAGGCATAGTTTTGAAATGGCACTATATGAGTAGAGTCAACTAGGCCGTTATGGAGCAAACAGTCCCCATTTCCGAAACCTATCCGCAACAATCTGCTCTTCGCACTGCTCGACTCCGCTCGCAACGTCCCCTGCGCTACACTTAGTTGCACTGTGGCGCCGTTGCGCCGCGCCCGACCCAAGGGGGACACTCATGAAGAACACTCAGCTGCTGCTGATCAACGATATGTGCGGATACGGCAAGGTCGCGCTTTCCGCCATGCTGCCGGTGCTGTCGCACATGGGTTACCGTATCCATAACCTGCCGACGGCACTTGTGTCCGATACGCTCAACTATCCCAAGTTCTACATCCACGACACCACCGAGTACGTGCGCCAAAGCCTCGCTATCTGGGAGGAGCTCGGCTTTGAGTTCGACGCCATCTCGACCGGCTTTATCGTGACCGAGGAAGAGACGCGCATCATCTCGGACTTTTGCCACCGCCGTGCGCAAAAGGGCACCAAGGTGTTCGTTGACCCCATCATGGGCGACAACGGCAAGCTCTATGCGGGCGTGCCCGAGTCCACAATCGGTCTCATGAGGCACCTGCTCGAGTGCGCCGACTACGCGGTTCCCAACTACACCGAGGCCTGTTTGCTCACCGACACGCCTATCGTCGAGCAAATTACGCCCGATGAGGCCCGCGCCCTTGTGGACGCTGTGCGCGAGCTGGGTGCCAAGTCGGTGGTCATTACGAGCGCCGTAGTCAATGGCACGAACGCGGTTATTGGTTACGACCATGTGGCGGGGGAGTACTTTACGATTCCCTTTGAGCTCATTCCGGTCTATTTCCCGGGCACGGGCGACACGTTCTCGGCGGTGCTCGTCGGCCGCGTTATGGCAGGCTGGAGTCTGCAGCGCGCGACGTCCGATGCCATGCGCGTGGTGGCAGAGCTTATCGAACGCAATGCCGACCAAGAGGACAAGTCGGCCGGCCTTCCCATCGAGGCCTGCCTGGATGTGGTTGACCATGAGTAACGCCGACGAGAGCAGCACCGAGGCAGCGGGCGAGAACAGGCCGCTCGGCGCGCCGCGTGGCAAGCGTCCGTGTATCCGTATTAGCTGCGTGGACCAGCTGGGTGCGTGCCGTTGTCACCACGGGCACAAGCCGGGCGATGTCTTCGACTTCGATCGCGATCGCGGCAAGATGTGCGCCATGGCCTGCCACATGGGCTTTCCCTATATCGATATCCTGCGCTATGGCGGGACCGTGCCTGGCAACGAGCCCGGCACGGCAAAGTTCTGCTGCCCCGAAGTCGATACACTGAACGTCTGGCTTGCCAAGATCGTTGACGAGTAGTCGAGCGCAATGTGTCAAAGGGACAGCCCCTTTGACACATTCGCCGGTGGCGCCCCTTCTTTTACTTATAATCTCAAATCTCTGCATTTCATCCGATTTTAGGTTCTAAAAATTCTGCGTTTCATCGATAATCAAGCATATAAAACTTTGCATTTCATTCGATGACACCGAGGGGAGAGCCTGTGCTGCGTAGGAAAATAGCGGCAGAGCTGGAGCGTTGGCTGAAGTCTTCCGAGCAAAAGGCCTTGCTCATTACGGGTTCTCGCCAGATTGGCAAAAGCTATTCGATTCGCGCATTTGGCAAAGCCAACCATGCAACCTACATCGAGCTTAACCTCATGGAAAATCGCCAGGCAAAAGATGCTCTTCTCGAGGCGCGGGATGCCGATGATTTCATCAGCAGGGTGACGCTTCTTTCGGGAAAGTCGATTGCACC
>JAEZNV010000116.1 GCA_023441725.1 Actinomycetes bacterium
GCCAAGATACCTGCCCAGATGATGTTGTGGACCCATCGTTGTGCAAAGAAATGAAGAATTGGCTCAAACAATTCCATGTAGGGAAACCTCCTCATGATCGTTCAACCATGATACCCAACAAGAAGCCCGTCCGATCAAATTCGGACGGGCTTCTTGGTGGGTATAAGGTTTGCACGGCGGGGAAGAGATCTTCTCAAGGCAGTTTCCTTAGTTCTTGACCAGTGGTCCCTGCTGACGCTGGATTATCGACATGATATGCGAAAACCGCCGCAAGGGCGCCTGTCCCTTTGCGGCGGTTTTGACGTTTGTGCAGATAAAACCTGCCAAAATAAACCTGTCCCTCTTTGGCAGGTTTTAGCTCAGCAGCATGCGGTCGTTGGCGAGCTCGCCGCCCGAGACCTCCTCGAACTTCTGCAGCAGGTCGGCCACGGTGAGCGACTTTTTCTCGTCGCCGGCCACGTCGTAGATCACATGGCCCTCGTGCATCATGATCAGACGGTTGCCCAGACGGATGGCGTCGTTCATGTTATGCGTGACCATGAGCGTGGTCAGGTGGTTCTCGTCGACGATCTCCTCGGTCAGGTTGAGCACCTTAGAGGCCGTCTTGGGGTCGAGGGCCGCCGTGTGCTCGTCGAGCAGCAGCAGGCGCGGCTTGGTGAGCGTGGCCATCAGCAGGGTGAGTGCCTGGCGCTGGCCACCCGAGAGCAGGCCGACCTTGGCGTTGAGGCGCGTGTCCAGACCGAGGTCCAAGCGCTTGAGCAGCTCAACGTACTCATCCTTCTCGGCCTTGGTGACGCCCCACGAAAGACCGCGACGCTGGCCGCGGCGCTTGGCGAGGGCTAGATTCTCGGCAATTTGCATGTCGGCTGCGGTGCCGCGCATGGGGTCCTGGAACACACGGCCCAGGTACTTGGCGCGCTGCGACTCGCTCAGACGCGAGATATCGGTGCCGTCGAGCTCGATAACGCCCGAATCGAGCGGATACACGCCGGCGATCATGTTGAGCAGCGTGGACTTGCCGGCGCCGTTGCCGCCAATCACGGTTACAAAGTCGCCGTCGTTAAGGGTGAGGTCGACGCCGGTGAGTGCGCGCTTCTCGGTGACGGTGCCCTTGTTAAAGGTCTTTTTGACGTGCGAGAGCTTAAGCATCTGCCTCATCCCCCTTCGTGTAGGAGCTGCGGAGATTATAGCGCTCCCAAACCACGGGCACGCACAGGGCCACGGCAACGATCACGGCGGAGAGCAGCTTCATGTCGTTGGCGTCCATGCCCAGCTGCAGCACGATGGCGCGAATGAGGAAGTACACCACGGAGCCAAAGACGGCAGAGGCAAGACGGACGCTAAACTGCGTCAGACCGCCGGGCAGCAGGCGGCCGAGCACCTCGCCGATAACAATGGCGGCAAGACCGATAACGATGGCGCCGGTGCCCATGCCAATGTCAGCGTACTTCTGGCTCTGGCAGATGAGCGCACCCGAAAGGCCGATAAGGGCGTTGGAGAGCACGAGGGCGATCATCTTGGTGGAGTTGGTGTTGACGCCCAAGGCGCGGATCATGTACTCGTTGTTGCCGGTGGCGCGCAGTGCCGAGCCGATTTCGGTGCCAAAGAACCAGTACAGGATGGCGACGATGGCCATGGCCAGCACAATGCCCAGGATAATGGCAACAGTGGACTGCGGCAGGCCCGTCATGTGGCTGACGGATGAGAAGATGGTGCCCTTGGCAAGGATGGGCGTGTTGGATTTGCCCATGATGCGCAGGTTGATGGACCACAGACTGATCTGCGTAAGGATTCCGGCGAGGATTGCAGGAATCTCAAAAACGGTGGTCAAGATGCCCGTGACAGCGCCGGCGATGGCGCCGGCGCACATGCCGGCCAGCACGGCGAGCAGCGGGTCGACGTTATTGTTGACGATGAGCACGGCGCAAACACAGCCGCCGAGGGCAAAGCTGCCGTCGCAGGTCATATCGGGGATGTCGAGCAGGCGGAACGTGATAAACACGCCGAGCACCATGATGCCCCAGAGGACGCCCTGCGAAACGGCGCCCTGCAATGCAATGAGCATGCTTCATACCTCCTAGGATAGGGTGGACACGTGATTTTCCATAATAGCGGTAACACTGCATAAAAGAGCTGCGGCCGGATGTTTTGTCTCATCCGTAACAAGCAGGGCGAACGCCGGTCTTTAGCGTTCGCCCCAATGACTCAGATATTGAATAACGCAGCCGTGGCGCGCGTGCGGGCCCTAGACGCGTCACCGCGCATGGCGCTATTCGTCCAGAGCGGAGAGGTCGATGCCCAGGGCCTCGGCCATCTCGTCGTTCTTGACGACGACCAGGTCCTTGCTTGAGAGATGCTTAATCGGCATATCCTCGGGCTTGGCCTCGCCCTTCAGGATCTTGACGGCCATCTCGCCCGCGGCGTAGCCCAGGTCCTCGTAGTTGATGGAGAGGGTGAACACGCCGCCGGCCTTGCACATGCCCTCCTCGCCGGTAACGAAGGGGAGCTTGTTCTCCTTGCAAATCTGGCCGACCTGCGAAGCGCCCGCGGCGATGGTGTTGTCGGGGGGGGAGTACAGCGCGTCGACTTTGCCCACGGCAGACTCGACAACGGACTGGATCTCGTTAGAGCTCGAGACGGTGAAGTCAGTGTACTCGAGGCCCAGCTTGTCGAGCTCCTTCTTGGCGGCCTTGATCTGGACGTCGGAGTTGGACTCGGCGGTGCAGTAGAGCAGGCCGACCTTCTTAACGTCGGGCAGGACCTTCTGCATCATCTCGAGCTGCTCGGCGACCGGGGTGAGGTCGGAAGCGCCCGTGACGTTGGTGCCGGGCTTGTCGTTGTCCTGGACCAGGCCGGAAGCAGCGTAGTCCGTGATGGCGCAGCCAACGATGGGGATATCGGCGGTGGCGCCGGCGGCAGCCTGCGCGGCGGGCGTAGCGATGGCATAGATCAGGTTGACGCCGTCGCCTACGAACTTGTCGGCAATGGACTTACACGTGGACTGGTCGTTCTGGGCGTTCTTCTGGTCGATCTTGACTTTGAGACCGCTCTTCTTGATGGCCTTGACGAAGCCGTCGTTGGCGGCATCGAGCGCGGAGTGCTCGGTGAGCTGCAGAACGCCGATGGTGTAGTCGGAACCGGCGGCAGCGGAGCCGGAACCAGAGTTGCCGCCGCATCCGGCGAGCGGAGCGAGCGCGAGCAGGCCAGCGGAGACAAGAAGGCTCCTGCGGCTGATGGTGATGTCCTTCATATCATTACCCCCAGTATAAAAATGGCTGGAAACACTGCACTAGGAAAAAGTGCAAGTGGGACTATAGTAACGCCGATGTCCATTTTTACAATAACCTGGCGGGTTTTTTAATACTGAACTGGATGGGCGGTGCTGAGGAACGACGGACGGTAACGGGGCTTACGCTGCGGGCGCGGGGCTGTCTTCTTCGTCTAGCGCGGCAAAGAGTTTCTTGCCGTCGAGCAAACGCGTGCTGACGTTTCTCATGCGGCTGACCTCAACGGTGCGCAGGGTGTCGTCGGCGCCTCGGGTGTCGTAGACCGTTCCCAGCAGATACGAGACGCCATCGCGCTGCCTGATGGCAAAGGGCCGGACCGTCATCCGCACCACCTCAGTTTCGCCTCGGGTCAGGACGTTTGAGATGTCAAAGCTGACAGTTGTTCCATGGTCGATGGCCTGTTCGACGAGCTCGCACGTGTCGATACGCTTGGCGTGCGAACGCGTTGTCTTGACGGGCGCGTCGTTGGCGGCCGGTGCCGGTTCGGGCATATCGAGATAGTCACGAACATCGGCGCTCGCCATGGCGACCAGGTGCTGCGCCATGCTCTTTCGAATGGCTATGGGCGTCGACCGGTTGCGCATGACCATGCCGTGGAGCCGTATGATCTCTTCGTCAGTAAGCGGGCGGGTGAGGAGCCGATAGCCCACGCCGCGCTTATAGTCGATTTCGTATCCGGCGTGACGAAGTGCAGATATCGAGGTATAGATGCTGCGGCGTGCCGCCGAGATGGGCATGCGGGCGGGGTCGTTGGGATGGGCGAGGAGCTCGACCAGCTCGTCGGAAAGCAGTGCCTTGTCCTCGCCGGTGTTCTCGCTCAAGAGCTGCAGGATGCGTACGGCACGATAGGCTGCCATCGAGGCGGAGCCCCTGGTCGTGGTCTCGTAGTTTTCAACAACGGCTTCGGTCATAGCGCCCACGTCCTTTCCTTTTTTGGTGATGGCAGATCAGAGCCTAGGGCGCGGAGCCTGGCCAAGGACGCGTGACGCCTTGGACGGTCGATGGCTGCCGGCAAACGGCAGGTCGAGTTTTCAACAACCCTGCCTAACTGACCAAAACCTTGCCAAAAGCTTGACGGATGCTGTTGAAAAAAGCGCCCCTCGGCTTGCCGAGAGGCGCTGGCGTGATGCGCTGGAACGCGTTTGGTGGCGCTATGGCGATTAGAAGTCGGCGTTACCCACGGTGCGCGGGTGCGGCAGGACGTCGCGGATGTTGCCCACGCCGGTGAGGTACATCACCAAGCGCTCGAAGCCCAAGCCGTAGCCGGCGTGCTTGCAGGAACCGTAGCGGCGCAGGTCAAGGTAGTACTTGTACTGCTCGGGATTCATGCCCAGGTCCTTGATGCGGGCCTCGAGCAGATCCAGGCGCTCCTCGCGCTGGGAGC
>JAEZNV010000158.1 GCA_023441725.1 Actinomycetes bacterium
TCTGGGGCGTGGTGCCGGCGGTCGGTTCGGTTAACGTGCTGATTTCCGGTGTTGTCGGTTTGCTGTTCATCGGCGTAGGCAACTACTTGCCGCGTGTGAAGCAGAACTATACGCTCGGTATCAAGACGCCCTGGGCACTTGCCGATCCCGAGAACTGGCGCCGTACGCAGCGCTTTGGCGGTGCCTGCTTTATGGTGCTGGGTGTTGGCCTGATTGTGATGGGCGTGGCGGGCAGCGTGCTTTCGAGTGAAGTCGTCGCCGCAGTGATTGCGGTTCTGGCGTTTGGTTCGGTCGGAGCCGTCTACGTCTACTCGTATCTGCTGTGGCGCAAATCGCAGCGAGCCGCTCGTTAAGGTTGCGGAAAACTAGCGTACGCAGTTCATAGTATGTTCCGGGGGACTTTTCCCAGGTAGTATTAGGGGGTATGGGCAACCATGCCCCTTTTTTCGTTAAGTTTCAGAGCTGGTTTCCTCATTTCGTTTCCACTAAAGCGAATCAAGAATAGAGAAACAGCAGGTAGAAAGGATAAAACAGGCAAATGGCAGAGTTCATCTACCAGATGTATCAGGCTCGCAAGGCCCATGGCGACAAGGTAATCCTTGACGACGTGACCCTGAGCTTCTACCCCGGTGCCAAGATCGGCGTCGTGGGCCCCAACGGCATGGGTAAGTCGACCCTGCTCAAGATCATGGCCGGTATCGAGGAGGTCTCCAACGGCGATGCCAGGCTCACCCCCGGCTACACCGTGGGCATCCTGCAGCAGGAGCCGCCGCTCGACGACGACAAGACCGTCATCGAGAACGTGCGCATGGCGTTTGGCGACATGATCGCCAAGGTCGATCGCTTCAACAAGATCGGCGAGGAGATGTGCGACCCGGATTGCGACATGGACGCACTCATGGCCGAGATGGGCAAGCTCCAGGACGAGATCGACGCCGCCGACGGCTGGGATATCGATTCCAAGCTCGGCCAGGCCATGGACGCGCTGCAGCTGCCCGATTCCGACATGCCGGTCAACGTGCTTTCCGGCGGCGAGCGTCGTCGCGTGGCCCTGTGCAAGCTGCTGCTCGAGGCTCCCGACCTGCTGCTGCTCGACGAGCCCACGAACCACCTGGACGCCGAGTCGATCCTGTGGCTCGAGCACTTCCTGCACAACTACCAGGGCGCCGTTCTGGCCGTCACGCACGATCGCTACTTCCTGGATAACGTTGCCGAGTGGATCTGCGAGGTCGACCGCGGTCACCTCTATCCCTACAAGGGCAACTACTCCACGTATCTGGAGACCAAGGCCGCGCGTATCGAGGCACAGGGCAACCGCGACGCCAAGCTCGCCAAGCGCATGGAGGCCGAGCTCGAGTGGGTGCGCAGCTCGCCCAAGGCCCGTCAGGCCAAGAACAAGGCCCGTCTGGCTCGCTATGAGGAGATGGAGGCCGAGGCCCGCGCAAGCCAGAAGCTCGACTGGACCGACATCCGCATCCCTGTGGGCCCGCGTTTGGGCAACAAGGTGCTCGAGGCCCATCACCTGCACAAGGAGTTCGATGGCCGTGTGCTCATCGATGACCTTTCGTTCACCCTGCCGCGCAACGGCATCGTGGGCGTCATCGGTCCCAACGGTGTCGGTAAGACCACGCTCTTCAAGACGATTGTGGGTCTGGAGCCGCTGACTTCGGGCGAGCTCGAGGTGGGCGAGACCGTCAAGATCTCCTATGTCGATCAGAACCGTTCTGGCATCGACCCCGACAAGAACCTGTGGGAGGTCGTCTCGGATGGCCTGGACCACATGATGGTCGGCGAGACCGAGGTTCCGAGCCGCGCTTATGTGGCGAGCTTTGGCTTTAAGGGCCAGGACCAGCAGAAGCGCGCCGGCGTACTCTCCGGTGGCGAGCGCAACCGTCTGAACTTGGCGCTTACGCTCAAGCAGGGCGGCAACCTGCTGCTCCTCGACGAGCCCACGAACGACCTCGACGTCGAGACGCTGTCCTCGCTCGAAGCGGCGCTGCTCGAGTTCCCGGGCTGCTCGGTGGTTATTAGCCACGATCGTATGTTTCTGGACCGCGTCGCCACGCACATTCTGGCGTGGGAGGGCACCGACGAGAATCCGGGCAACTGGTATTGGTTCGAGGGCAACTTCGAGGCCTATCAGGCCAACCGTATCGAGCGCCTGGGCGAGGACGCAGCCCAACCGCATCGTATCCACCGCAAGCTGACGCGCGATTAGTCGAGCTCAGGTGACCTAATGAGAAAGGGACGATAACCTTGAGGGTTATCGTCCCTTTTTGTTACTTGGTGGAAGGCTCGACTTTGTCGATGGCCCAGGCGGCTCCGAGACCGCCGGTGGTGTTGCGGCGGATGCGCACGGCAACCTCGTGGCGCTCGCCGGCCTGCGTGTAGCGCAGGGGGAAGATTGCGCGGTTTCGCGCGGCCTCGATGGTACCGCGCTCGCGGGCGATCCAGTAGTACTCGCCGACAATGCCGAGGGTGTCGGCGCCGTAGGGGAGATAGGTCGACAACTGGTGCAGAAGCGGACCGGGGCAGAAGACCTCGGTTGCGAAATCGACGGGGAAGTCCTCGGGGATGGCGGGCGCTACGGGTGCGGGGGTTGGGGCCGCTGCGGGTACCGAAGCCGGTGCCGGTGCGGGAATTTGGTCGCAAGCAGAGGCGGGCACGGATTCGATGACGGGTGCGGGCTCCAGCGTCGCTTCCGGCTTGATCGCGGAATCTGCGGGCTTCACGGTGACGGGCGCGTCTGCGGCTGCAGTTTTAACCTCAACCTGCGTCGCGCTCTCATTCTCGACGCTCGCCTTTGCCTCGATGGGCGTGGTTGCCATGGTGGTGATGCCGGCGTTTGCGTTCTCGGGGTCATAGACGACCGTGAGTGAGATGGCAGGCTGCGGTGCCTCGGGCTCCGATGCCGCCTCGGTAGCGTCCTGTTCTGCGGGCTCTTCGGGCTGATCGTCCTCGGCCTCGTCGCCAAAGACATCGCTGTTTTGGAACGCAGACGTCTCGGGTTGGTTAGCGGCTTCTTCGGTTGTCGACTTGGGAGCTTCGTTGAGCTCAGCAGTGACTTCCTGCTCGGATATGACTTCGGGATCGGTCGTGGCGGCGATTTCGGTTTCGGCTTCTGCCGTTACCTCAATAGCGACTTCGATCTCGGGCTCGGGCTCGGGCTCCGGAGCGACTTCGGCCACGGGCTCGGGCTCGGGACGCTTAACGTGCTTGGGGCGCACGGCCTTGAGGTCCTTCTCGCCGCGCTTCTTCTTTTTGTAGGACTGCTTGGCGCCCTTGGCGCCCTTGGGCTTGTCCTCGCCCTTGGCAAGGGCGGCATCCCATGCCTCGTTGGCGATGACGGTGGCATACAGACGGCCGCCCTTAAAGACGGTCAGCTTAATGCAGTCGTCGAGTTCCTCGAGCAACTCGCGCGTGGACTCGAAGCCCAGGTCATAAGCAGTCATGTTGCCAGCGGCGAGCGCCTCCTCGACCTGCGTCATAAACGTTTGCTTGCCGCATCCAATCGCATCGCGCAGCAGGCGATACAGATAGATGTGGTTGCCCAGCGATAGCGTGGGCCTAACTATTGTCTTGCTCATGGCAAATCTCCTCTTTACACACGTAAAGCATCTTACCATCGCATAGCGTTCGCCATGACGGCACCCAAGGCAAACGGGCGCGACCGTTGCCGGTTCGCGCCCGTTATACAGGTTGGTTCTCTATGAGAGGCAAACGTGCTTAGTTGCCCGACGTCGTGCCTTGGCTCGAGCTGTCAGATGCCGTACCAGACGCGGTTCCGCTCGAGCTGTTAGTGCTGCTGTTGTCGGTAGATCCCGTGCTCGACGTATTGCCGCTCGTCTGGTCGCCCGTGCTCGGTTGAGAGCCGTCAGTCGTTTGGCTTGAGTCGGTCGTGCCGGATTGCGTGCCGCTGTTGTTCGCATAGGAATCGACGCCCTGCGATTGATCGGGGGCGTTCGAGGACGAGTCGGCGGATGCGGGGGTGCCCTGCGAGTCGTCCTGCTGGCTTTGCGATTGACCGGAGCTATCCGCGTCGCTCTCGGTCGTGCGCGACGAAAGGATCGGCTCGGGACGCTCACCCAGACCCTCGCCGGCGGTGGTGATAAGGATGGCGCCGGTGCAGGCGATGACCGCGACGATGGCGATGGCAATCGAGAAGATGATGACCTTCTTTTGCGTCTGGCTGCGCTCTGCCGCGGCCTTGGCGCGCAGGCTGTTAGGGGCGACGCGGGCCGTGGTCGCGCGCCCCGCAATCTGGCGCATCTCCTGCGTAGTCGCGGCGCCGCCCAGGTGCTCCTCGGCATTAAACTCAACGGGCTCGTAGGCGCCGGCGGGGTAGTCGACGTCGGCGTGCGTGCCCTTGAGGGCTTCGGCGCTGGCAGAGATAAAGTGGCGGTAGACCTGCGAGGACACAACGGTGATGACCGAGCTCACAGCGGCACCGATCACCGATCCGGCGATACCGATCTTGGAGGCAAGCGCGACGCTCGTAGCGGCGGCTGCGGCGCCGGCGATGATCTGGGGAATGGAAATGTCGTCAAACAGGCCTTTTTTGGGCGCGATGGCCATGGTCTGTCCGATGGAATGGTTCTCGTGCACGCCGTTGTTGAGCGATGCCGGTGTCATGACGCGCGTGCGCGGCGCGTCGGTGTACTTGGTTGTCATACGGGGTCCTCCCGGTGTAAATCTGCTTCGTTTCGTGTAGCCATCAGGGTACCCACCAGATGTGAATCGTACGTGACATTTAA
>JAEZNV010000183.1 GCA_023441725.1 Actinomycetes bacterium
CGAGCAACGATCTGGAGCGCGCGACCAAGATGGCGCGCGAGATGGTCACGCGCCTGGGCATGAGCGAGGAGCTTGGAACGCAGGTGTTTGGTGAGGCGCAGCATCAGGTATTCCTGGGCCGCGACTATGCCGATCATCAGGACTACTCTGAGGAGACGGCGCGTCGCATCGACATCGAGGTCCAGCGCATTATGCGCGAGGCCCATCGCCGTGCGGTCGAGATTTTGGATGCCCGTCGCGATCAGCTCGACCTGATGGCGAAGGTGCTGCTTGAGCGCGAGACCGTCGAAGGCGACGCCGTGAACGCCCTGCTCGACAACGAGTGGGACGCCTACCTTGAGCGCGAGGACGATATCCTGGCGGCCAAGGAGGAGCGCAACGCTAAGGCGGCCGGCATGCCGACCAAAAAGCGTGCGCCTCGCATGAGCGAGGAGGAGCTGGCGGCTGATGCCGCGGCATTTGCGCAGGCGGCTATGCAGGAGGATGCAGAAGCCGCATCCGATGATGCCGGCGATGCCTGTGCCGTCAATGCCGGTGCCGACACCGACGACGACGAATAGTCTTTATGGCGAAAGCCTTCGCGGGGAAACCTGCGGAGGCTTTTTCTTTTGAGCGATATGGGGTCATCTGTTGATTGGGGACAGGCTTAAATGAGCGTTTTCACGCATTTAAGTCTGTCCCCAATCAACATTGCTGGGGTACTTTGCTCAACTAAAGCGTACAATAGCGCCTATGCGAAAGGGGTACAGATGATCAACGAAACCATGTATGCTCGCGGTGCGGAAAGCTCCATCATCCGCGAAATTTTTAGCTATGGCCTTGAGCGCAAGGCGCAGATTGGTGCGGAAAACGTATTCGATTTTTCGCTGGGCAACCCGAGCGTTCCGGCGCCCGCTGCTGTGGCGGAGTCCATTAAGAAGGCCCTGGAGCTGCCGAGTGACCAGCTGCACGGCTATACGCCCGCTCCGGGCCTGCCGCAATGTCGAGCGGCCGTCGCCGAATCGCTCAACCGCCGCTTTGGTACGAGTTATGAGGGTAAGGACGTCTTTATGACGGTGGGCGCTGCAGCTTCGCTCACCTGTACGCTCAATGCCGTTACGAACCCGGGTGACGAGGTCATTGTTATCGCCCCGTACTTTCCGGAGTATCGTGTGTGGATTGAGAAGGCCGGCTGTACGTGTGTCGAGGCGCTCGCCGATGAAGATACGTTCCAGCTGAGCGTAGACAACGTTCTTAAGGCGATTACCGATAAGACGGCAGCTGTCATCATCGACTCGCCGAATAACCCGACTGGTGCCGTGTATACGCGCGATACCCTGACGCGACTGGCTAATGTTTTGCACGAGGTCAACGCCAAACGCGAGCCCGAGAACCCAATCGCGCTTATCTCGGATGAGCCGTATCGCGAGATTGTCTATGGTGCCGAGGTGCCTTGGGTGCCTTCGATCTACGAGCACACCATCGTGTGCTACTCGTATTCCAAGTCGCTTTCGCTGCCGGGCGAGCGCGTGGGGTGGATCCTGGTTCCCAATACGAATCCTCGGGCAGCTCGTCTAATGCCCGCCGTTGCCGGCGCCGCCCGTACGCTGGGCTTCGTGTGCGCGCCGGCGCTCTTCCAGCGCGTAATTATCGACTGCATCGATGAGCCGAGTGACGTTGAGGCCTATGCACGCAACCGCACGGCGCTTACCGGTGCATTGGCGGAGTACGGCTACGCGTATGTTGAGCCGGATGGCGCGTTCTACCTGTGGGTGAAGGCGCTGGAGCCCGATGCGAACGCCTTTTGCGAGCGCGCGAAGAAGTATGAGCTGCTCGCGGTGCCCTCGGACAGTTTTGGCATGCCGGGCTGGTTCCGCTTGGGCTACTGTGTGAGCTACGAGACTATCGTTAACTCACTGCCCGCCTGGAAGCAGCTGGCCGACGAGTATCATTCAAAGTAAAGCGCTCTGCTTACAATGTTTTACGTGAAACGGGGTTTGGTTTTAAGCCAGACCCCGTTGTCTATGCCGTTGTGTGATTGGGATGAAGCAGTTTTACGACTGCCGAAAGCTATGCGTACAATGAATATACGCGACGGCCATACTGGACAAGGAGACCTGATGCCCTACCTTCTTTCTTGTGATATTCATACTCATACGTTGTTCTCCGCGCATGCGTACTCAACTATTGAGGAGAATGTGTACTGGGCGGCGGAACGTGGCCTGCAGGTGCTCGGATCTGCCGACCATCTGAGCTCGATGGTTACGGCTTGCCCCAACGACCTGCGCAGTTTCCAGTTCTTTATTAACCAGGATATCTGGCCGCGCATTTGGAGCGGCGTGCTGGTGCTTCGCGGCGCCGAGGTCGATATCGTTTCGCTGGACGGAAGCTTGTTTGGCGAGGACATTCCCGTGTCGCTCGATATTGCCGGCGATTCGTACAGTCACCAGCATTCGCTGTTCGATTTGGTGACGCGTAATTTGGATTATTTGGTGGCAAGCGTGCATAACCCGCAGTTTGCCGAAGGCGCGACGCTCGCCCAAACGACCCAGATGTACATCAATGCCCTGGAGCACCCCAAGGTGTTCATGCTTGGGCATGCGGGTCGTTCGGGCGTGCCGTTCGATATCGATGAGGTGCTGCTGGCGGCCAAGGCCAAGCACAAGATCATTGAGATCAACAACCATAGTCTTGAGCACGGTGCCGACACTGAGCATTGGGCCGTATGCCGCAAGATTGCCGAGCGCTGCGCCGAGCTGGGCGTGGGTATTGGTGTGTCGACCGATGCCCACATTGGTATGGCCATTGGCAAGCTCGAGCACGCCCGCAAGTTGCTCGACGAGATTCACTTCCCGCTGGACCTGATCGTGACGCGCGACCGCGAGACGCTGCTGCGCGAGATGGCGGCAGCCGGTGTGTGCGACCTGCGCAAGGGGATGTAACGAGACTCATATGTCCAACGAAAGGGGGGCGGTCCAGACGGGCCGCCCCCCTTTCTTGTCCTAAAAATCTGCCGGGGTTGGTTAGTGGCGCTCGAGGATCGCGACGGTCTCGGTGTGGTCGGTATGAGGGAACATGTCGACGGGCGTGATCTTGAGCAGGCGATAGCCACCGTCGAGGAGCTGGTGTAGGTCACGCTCTTGGGTGACGGGATTGCAGCTGATATAGGTGATGCGGCGCGGCTTAAGTGCGCAGGCGGCCTCGAGGAACTCGGGGGTGGAACCGGCGCGCGGCGGGTCGATGGAAAGGACGTCGACGCGCTCGTTGTTGTCGGCGGCATCGAGAATATAGTCGGTCGCATCGTCGGCCATAAACCAAGCGCTGCGGGTGAGGCCGTTGAGCTCGGCGTTGCGACGTGCGTCGGCAATGCCCGCCGGGTTGCGCTCCACGCCAAGCAGCATAATGCCGATGCCCTTGTCCTGGGCGGCTTTGGCTGCGCACAGGCCGATAGTTCCGCTACCGCAATAGGCATCCATGAGTACGTCACCCTGCTGCAGATCCATACCGTCAATGGCGAGCTGATAGAGCAGTTCGGTTTGCTGCGGGTTGGTCTGATAAAACGCGGTGGGGGAGATATCGAAGTCGCAGCCGAGCAGCTGATCGCGCATGCACTCGGCACCATAGACGATACGAGTTTCCTCACCCAAGATGGCGTTACCGGGACGGCCATTGATATTTTGGGCAACGGTGACGATATGCGGATCGAGTGCCGCGACGGCCTCAAAGAACTCCTGTGCATGCGGTAAGTCACGCTGGGCGGTCACGAGTGTAACCATGACCTGGTCTGTACGCCAACCGCAGCGGACGACGGCATAGCGAAGCAAACCAAGATGCTTGTCCTCATTAAAGGCGGGAATATGCAGCCGCTCAGCTTCGCGTGCGATGCCGTTGAGAATCTGACGAGCGCCCGGCGCCTCGACAGGACACTCGGGTACGGCAACGATCTTGTGTGTGCCGCGCTCAAAGAAACCGCAACGGACAGCGCCCTCCTTACCGGGAGCAAAGGGAGTGGCAGCCTTATGGCGAAAGCCACGCGGCGCAGGATATTTACCCGGATCGCCCAGGGTCACGCCCATACCGCGAATAGGATCAACGGCGATACCCTCACGCTCACAGAGCGAAGCAAAAAGCTCCTCCATAGCAGCCTGCTTAGCTGCCAACTGCTTTTTATAAGGACGATTGAGCGCCGTGCACCCACCACAAGATTTCATGATCGAACAGGGAGACTTGGGGTCCACAGCCTTACGTACAGACGAAACCGGATCATTATGCGGGCGCTTGGAACGAGTCTGAGATGCCTTGTCCTCGCTCCGACGAGAGCCGGGGCGCTTAGCCTTAGCCTTGCCCTTGACCGACTTGCCCTTCGCATCCTGAGACGACTTTGATTTCTTAGAAGATTTCTCCTCTTTCAACCCCTCAGCCGCCTCCACCAAAGCACGACGAGCCCTACGCTCCGCACGAGATTCTGCCATGAATTAACCCCACTAATTTATAAATTTAAAGCCACAAGCATTGTACCGTGCCAAGCCAACAGACGATATGCAAGCGGTTTATTGGTATCAGTGATAGGTACAACGATGATTGCCCGCTGGGCTCCGGGGCGGGGGTTAAGTTTATCGCGAGTTCCGCACGAACAGGAGGCCACTTAATGTGGCCTCCGT
>JAEZNV010000003.1 GCA_023441725.1 Actinomycetes bacterium
GGTTGTGGTCCCGTAGGTCGAGGGTTCGAGTCCCTTTACCCACCCCAGTTCTTGCTTCGTGTTGATATCGGGTCGTTAGCTCAGTTGGTAGAGCAGGGGACTCTTAATCCCAAGGTCCAGGGTTCGAACCCCTGACGGCCCACCAAAGCATGTTAAAGCGACTGGCTTCAGCTGGTCGCTTTTTTTGTTAACCGTACATGGGGTCGAACCCGAAAGGGCGCGGAGCTGAGGAAATGCGTGGGCATTTGCCAGCGCAGCGCGCAAGGCGCTTTAGTGCCGCAGCGGCCGCCTGCAAAGCGGGCTGACCCCCTGACGGCCCACCAAAGCATGTTAAGACGGTCA
This sequence comes from Actinomycetes bacterium, assembly GCA_023441725.1. The sequence continues at coordinate 343 of JAEZNV010000003.1, forward strand.
ATGAAAGTTGGCCGTCTTTTTTGACCTCGCATGGGGTCGAACCCGAAAGGGCACAGACGATTTACAAGTCGAGCCTGCCCTGGGGATCGGTAAAACCGGCGCGTCTGCACAGCAAAGTATGCCTGGGCGAGCGCGATCTCTGGCTTGTTTGAATCTCCGTTCTGGGCGATTAAATAGCATGCATAGCGCGTTAGTTTGTAGTCTTTAACCGCACGAGCGGCGACACCGGCACTTCCCATTTTCGTGGTGTCACGAAAATGGGAATCAACTGGAGTTTTGTTTGTTTCGCACGAGACTTTTGCCCTCTTAATAACTTCGGCGAAGTTCTCCCATCGAGTGTACCCCATGGGTTCCATTAAATCGCGTGCAAGCCAATACTCAACGCCGTCTTCTACATGGGCGTAGCTGTCAAGTTCGACACGCCATTTCTCGATATCTCTGCTGTCCATACCTCTTCCTTTCTGTTCATTTGTCTACGTGGACTATGTCAACTCTGTATTAAGAATAAGGATACGCTGCCGTGCGGACACGAATGGGCCCCGTGTCGCTTTGAGCTCACGGGGCCCATAGATGTCGATTAGTTGTGTTCTGCTCTAGTTGGGTGCTCAGCTTAGTCTGCTCGATAGTGTGATCCGAGACTTTCGGTTCGCTTACGCATGGCTTTGACCATTTCCTGTGCTAGTTGAATCTGCGATTGCAGGCGGGCGAGGGCAGCGATTTCGCTGTCCTGGGCGTTTTCCATACTCAAGGCTGCAGTCTCTGCCCTCAGGCCTTCAAGTTCCTGCAACGCTGCGGATAGGCCTGTCTCGGTGCGGTTGATCATGCAATAGGTGCTCATCGTGTGTTTAAGGCTGTGTGTCAGGCGTTCGACATCTGTTGTGGCAATGCCGTACTGGGGGAGGGCGATATCCGCCTTCAGGGCTGCCTCAGGCTCCTTCTGCGCTGCAAGGGCTGCCGATGCGCCCGCGATGCGCCCAAATACGATGCCGTTGGCGCTCGACAGGCCTCCGATGCGATCGGCGCCGTGCATACCGCCTGTTGCCTCGCCACAGGCGTAGAGGCCCTCAACGCCCGTGTACGCAGTCTTGTCGATTTTGATGCCGCCATTGGCAGCGTGGGCATACATCGCCACACGCATCTCGTCGGTCGGTGCGATGCCGTGCTCGTTTTGTAGCCAGGTGGCAAAGGTCTGCACAAACTCGGGGACGTCCTCGCGGGGGAAATCGTAGTGGAGCGCGAGGCCTTCGGCACCCGCTCGATCGATGGCAAGATCGATGGCGAGGGAGGCCAAGCGTGACGTGAAGGGACCATATCCGGAGCGCTGATCGAGCAGGTCGTCCAGCTTGTCGTCGGCAATATCGATCGGTTGGTCAAATGTGACGTAGCGCCAGGTCTTCTCGTTAAAGACCAGGTTGCGCTTAGGCTCAATGAAGCCGGGCATCATCTGCATGAACTCTATATTAGTAAGCGATGCGCCGTGCGCCAGCGCGATGGCCTGCGAGGAGCTGAGCACATCGGCGGAAGTGAGGCTTCGCTCGAACAGGCCACCCGTGCCGCCCGCAGCGATGATAGTGGCCTTGGCTGCCAAAGGTACGAGACGCTCGTTTGCGCGGTCGTAGAGCACGGCGCCGGTGATCCTGCCGTTCGAGTCCTCAACAAGGTCTATAAGCTCGTGGCGGGGGAGCGGGCGAATGCCGAGAGACTCGATCTGGGCCGCACACGCGTCCTCAAGCGGCTTGCGGGTGAGGCCGCGCCACATACGCGTCTTATGGTCAAAGCAGGGGATAAACTGCTTCTGCTGGGCGCTCGCGGCACTTTGCGGACGCTGGAGCTCAACACCTAGATCCTGCTCGAGCCATTGGATGGCCTGAGGAATACCGTGGACAAATGTCTTGACGAGTTCGGGGTCGGCAACGCCGCCGCCGACGGTCTGGATGGTGTCGATGAGGTCCTGTTCGTCGTCTTCGTCGACGGGGCCAATAAGGCCGAGACCCCAGGTTCCCGGGAAAAAGCTCGATCCGCTCATGGTCTTGCCGGCGCTTGCCACAGCGACGGTTGCACCCGTGCGTGCCGCTTCGATGGCGGCGCAAAGGCCCGCAATGCCAGATCCAATTACCAGTACATCAGTCGATTCCATCGGATTCCTTTCTCGTCCGGCGCATTGTCGCATGGGTGATCGGCAAAGGTGTCGCAAAGATTGGATAAATCGGTAAAGGGCCAAATTGGAAGGTGGGCGTCACCGATACCTTAACGCCCGCTAAGAAGTTGCGGTGGAATAGCTCCTGTTTGGAAGGATGGGGCGGCTGTTTAGGAACTATTTCACCGCAACTGAGGGAGGGACAAAAAAGAGCCGCCACCCGGTTGGGTAGCGGCTCCAAAGCTCAACTATATGAGCATCGCGCGGGCGCGATTAGGCCTTGAGGGCCTCCTCGACGGCGACAGCGCAGGCGACGGTGGCACCGACCATGGGGTTGTTGCCCATGCCGATGAGACCCATCATGTCGACGTGCGCAGGCACGGAGGAAGAACCGGCGAACTGGGCGTCGGAGTGCATGCGGCCCATGGTGTCGGTCATGCCGTAAGAGGCAGGGCCGGCGCCCATGTTGTCCGGGTGCAGGGTACGGCCAGTGC
>JAEZNV010000035.1 GCA_023441725.1 Actinomycetes bacterium
GCCACGCCGGCAACGCCGTGCAGACGCTCGGCAACGCTTGCAACATTGCCCTGGTCATCGGCAACACGACCCGCAACCAGCACAATAAGCAGCGGCATCACCACAAAGAAGGGCGCGAGCTGCACCAGCTGAACGGTCGCCAGATGCAGGGAATCCAGACCCACCAGGTCGGCAACGGACACCGTGGGGATGCCAATGGAGCCGTAGGGCGTGGGCACGCCGTTGGCAAGCAGGCAGATCAGCACGGCAGGCACGGCCTCAAAACCAAGGCCCGCGAGCATGCCGGCGGGAATGGCAACGGCAGTACCAAAGCCGGCCATGCCCTCCATAAAGCCGCCGAAGCACCAGGCCACGAGCAGTGCCAGCAGACGACGATCGCTGCTGATGGAGGTGATCATACTGCCGATCACGTCCATGGCACCCGTGCGCACGCACAGGTTATACGTGAACACCGCGGCGATAATTACGAGCACGATAGGCCACAGGGCCATCAAAAAGCCCTCGAGCGAGGCCGTGGCTATCTGCGCCGCCGGCAAATGCCACCACGCAAAGGCGAGCACGCACGAAAGGGCGAACGAGCCAATGGCGGCCTTCCAAGCCGGCCATTTAAAGCACAGCAGCACCACGACGAGCCAGATGATCGGCACAAGAGCCAGCAAAAACGCGGCGACATCCATAGGTAAAAACTCCTTGGTACCGCGCAAGCGGCATCGGGGGGTCACAAAACTTCAACAGGATACCGCACGTTTACCGACAAATTACGGCCGCCCGCCGAAATTATTGAACAACCTGTTCAAAACACGAATCGATACCACCGCAGCTATACTAGAGCGCAGTAAGAGAAAGGAACCTCCTTGAGTATCACGCCCCTCGATAGCATCCGCCGCGCCATCGCCCGCCGCAATGGCGTAGCCGACCCCGCCGTATCGGGCGAGGCGCACGGACAGGGCGGGCGCATCGAGAACGGCCTGTTCCCCGCATCGCACACCGCCGAGGAGCTCGCACGAATCCAAGAGCTGAGCCGGCGTAACGCCGGCGGTCCCGACACCAGCCAGGCCACACGCCGTCGCCGCGAGCGCGATCGTCAACCCGGCGCCATCCACCGCATGGTCAATGCCTGGTGGAACCGCCTGCTCGGAGCCGTCTACGGCGGCGGCTTCTCCACGCAAGAAGCCGAGTACGAAGATCACGCCACCCGTCGCGACTACCTTTGGAATACTCTGGGCACCGCTGTATGGGGCATGGCGTTTCCGCTGCTCACCATTATGTCGACGCAGCTCGTAGGCGCCGAGGAGGCCGGCAAGTTCTCCATCGCCTTTGTCACCGGCACGCTCATCATGATCGCGTGCAACTACGGAGTGCGAAACTTTCAGGTCTCGGACATCGACGAGAAAACCTCCTTCGCCTCCTACCAGCTCAACCGCTGGCTTTGCGGAGCGCTCGCGCTGGCATGCGGCCTGGTATACAGCAGCGCCCGCGGCTACGATGCGCAGATGGCCACGATCGGCCTGGGTGTCTACCTCTATAAGGTGATCGACGGCATCGCCGACGTGTACGAGGGCCGCCTGCAGCAGGCCGACAAGCTCTATTTGGCCGGCATGAGTCAAACGCTGCGTTCCGCCGGCGTCATCGCGGTCTTTAGCGTGGCACTGTTCCTCACGCGCAGTATGCCCATCGCCGCCATGGCCATGGGCATCGCCGCGATTGCCTCGCTCGTGCTGGTCACCGCCCCGCTCGCCCTGCTCGAAACCGAAAAATCACGCCGCATGAGTCTGCGCGAGGCTGCCCACCTGTTTATCCAGTGCGCCCCGCTCTTTGGCGCGCTGTTCCTGTTCAACCTTATCGAGAGCATGCCCAAGTTTGTGATGGAAGGCACGCTGGCCTACAAGTATCAGCTGTACTTTAATGCCCTGTTCTTTCCGGCGCAGGCCATTTTGTTGAGCATTGGATTTATCTATAAGCCGCAGCTCCTGCGTCTATCGAGCATTTGGGCGAATCCGCGCAAGCGTCGCCGCTTTGACCTGATTATTGTTGCCGTTATGGCACTGATCGTGGTCATTACCGGAGCGTGCGCCGCATTTATGGCAGGCCCCGGCATCCCCATCATGAGCTTTATGTACGGCCTCAACTTTGAGCGCTACCGCACGTTGGCACTGCTAATGGTTGTCGCCGGCGGCATCACCGCGGCAATCGACTTTATCTACGCCATCATCACGGTGTTGCGCCACGCCGGCGACGTCACCAAGATCTACCTGATCTGCTTCGCCGTAAGCGTGGTGGTGCCGGTGATCTTGATTAAGCTGCTGGGTCTGATGGGCGCTGTGGTGAGCTACCTAGCCATCATGGCCCTGCTCCTGGTGCTGCTGATTATCGAGTACACCCACATCCGCCAGCGCATCGAACGCGACCGCAACCCATACGGCGCCTAATTAGCTGCCCCCGGTCGCCGGAATTTGCGATGGAATCGCCCCGGCTGGGGTCTCGTTGCGGGCAATATGCATCACGCAAAACTAAGTGAGTAGACTTTTACCGAACCCCCAACCACACCGACAAACCGTAAGTCTGTGACCTGCGGTTTTATTGAGGCAAATATGTTGGGTGCTCGGCATTTCCAAAAAAGTCTACTCACTTAGTCAGCGGGCAGCCAAATGATTTTTAAATCCCCGTCCCAGAAAAATCATTTGATGGGCAGAAGGGCAAAAGTAGCCAAAAAAGCCCCGTCCCAAATTAGCTACCCTTTGAACCGATTATTCGCCGGGCAGAATGCTTGCGTAGAACTCGGCCCCGTCGTCCAGACGCAGGATGCCCACGCGGCCGAACTCCGACCCAGTGGCGGCGGCGCAGTCGATGTCGATGCGATCGGGTACGCCGGCGGTATCCTCGCCGCCCAGCCGCACAATCCGCCCGCGGCCCGACTCCTCATCGAGTCCCGCCAGGCCGCCGACCTCGCAATAACGTCCAAGCGACACCGTGGGCGTGTGGCCGCTCACCACGACCGGGCCCTTGCCCTCGGCAGAAAGCAGCCCCGTCGACGCATCCCAATAGCCATGGCGAATCCACAGCAAGTCATCGGACGACTGCACCGCAAGCATCTGCTGCAGTAGCTCGCGATCGGCATCCACCGCTCCCGCACCATCGGCACAATCAACCCCATGTTCAAGCAAAAACGCCCGCGCCGCCTCGGTCTGGATACCGGCATGCACCAGCAGGTACGGACGCTCGTCAGTCTCGGCCACCGCATAGAGCGGCAGCGTCGCCATCCAACGCACGAGCTCCTCGTACGCCTCAAATTCCATATCGTTGAGCTGCTGACGGGTAGTCCAACCGCCGTTGATATCCCAGGTCTCGGCATCAAGCGGATCTTGGCCAATGATGGCGTCGAGCATGATCTGCTCGTGATTGCCCTTGAGCACGCGAGCGTTGGGTAGCGAGCGCACGAGCTTAATAACGCCAACTGGATCGGGTCCGCGATCGATCATGTCGCCCAGCACGTACAGGGTATCGTCGGACGCCAGCGAAATCTTGGACAGGGCCTCGTCAAGCGCGCGCACGTGCCCGTGAGCATCAGATGTCACATAGATCGCCATGGAACGCCTCTCTTTACATTGCGGCCGAAGCCCGGAGCCGCAACTAAAACTTCAAGTTGAACTTAAACGTTATCCATTGTACTCCGTTGCAATAAAGCTGGAAAGGGTTGCATACCGTCAACGGTCGCCAGCGCACGCCTGTCAACCCGCACCGCTCACGCCACGCCGTCTGGCCCAGCGTCCCGGCCAGCATCGCACACGCCGCAGCCTCGTGTCGAAAATGAGCACGCCCGCAATCCGCCCCCATAAACCCACCATCTTTGGGTACAAATAAACGCAGATAACTGACCGTGCCACGCCAATCACCCGGGAGCGGACACCATCCATGAACCAGATACTTCTCTTTATCGGCCTCGTCATCATTTTGTGCCTGACCATTAAACCCGTCGGCAAAAAGCTCCCCTTCCCCACCCTGCTTATCTTTATCGCACTGGGCATGCTGCTGGGCGTCAACGGTCCGGCGCACATCGACTTTAGCGACTATGCGCTCACCGAAACCGTCTGCAGCACGGCGCTGCTGTTCATCATGTTCTACGGCGGCTTTAACACCAACATCGACCGTGCTAAGCCTGTCGCCGCGCCCGCGGTGCTACTGAGCACCCTCGGCGTCGTCATCACCGCCGGCATCACGGGCGCCTTTGCGCACTTCGTGCTGGGCTTCGACTGGATCGGCGGCCTGCTGCTGGGCTCGGTCGTGGCGTCGACCGATGCGGCAAGCGTCTTTAGCGTGCTGCGCGAGCACAACCTGTCTCTGAGGGACGGCACCGACTCGCTGCTCGAGGTCGAATCGGGCTCCAACGATCCCGTCGCCTACATGCTTACCGCGGTGCTCGCGACCCTTGCGGCGGGCGGCAATATCGACATTCCCGTGCTGCTGACCAAGCAGATCATCCTGGGCGTGGGGTTGGGCCTTGCCATCGGCTGGACATCCAGCCGTCTGATTGAGCGCGCACACGCAACGGCCGAAGGTGCGCAGACCATCTTCTTGTTCGCCGTGGCCATCGTCGCCTACGCGCTGCCGAGCTACCTGGGCGGCAATGGCTTTTTAGCCGTGTACCTGGCAGGCATTGTGCTGGGCGCAAGCGACATCACCGGTAAGGTCGAGCTGGCGCACTTCTTCGACACCCTCACCGAGATGGCCGAGATGACCATCTTCTTTTTGCTCGGCCTGCTCGTGACGCCCGCCCGCCTGCCGCAAATGCTGCTGC
>JAEZNV010000051.1 GCA_023441725.1 Actinomycetes bacterium
CGCATGCCGGCTGAACTGGTGAGATCCCAGTACCAACGGTTAGAGTCCGGATGAAAGAGGCAGGTGATCTTATGTCTGAACAGTCGCAGCATATCCATTTTGAGAACACGAATAGGTGGAGCACCAAACAGCTCGTTACCATGGCGTTGATGTGCGCCCTGGGAGCGCTGTTTATGTATGTGCAGCTGCCCATCCTTCCTTCGGCGCCGTTTTTGACGTATGACCCGTCGCTGGTGCCGGCGATGGTGTGTGGATTTGCGTATGGTCCTGGTGCCGGCACTGCCGTTGCCGCCATGGCGATCGTCATCCATGCGCTTACCACGGGTGACTGGGTCGGCGCGCTTATGAACTTGGTTGCCACGCTGGGCTATATTCTGCCTGCGGCTATCGTCTATCAGAAGATGCACACCTACAAGGGTGCCGTGATTGGCCTGGCGCTCGGCGTCATTGCCGCTACGGCGCTGTCCATGGTCGCGAACCTGACCATCGGCGTTTGGTTCTGGTATGGCTCGGCCGATGTGATTCTGCCGCTCATGCTTCCCGCCGTCTTGCCGTTTAACCTCATCAAGACCGTGCTCAACTCGGTGTTGACGCTGGTGGTGTACAAGGCGGTCTCTAATCTCATCACGCCCAAGAAGGACCAGGTCAAAGGCCGCGCATGATTGAGTGTCGGGGCGTTTCCTTTAGCTATGACGGTGCTGTACCGGCGCTCGATGGCATCGATCTGAACATCGAGGATGGCGAGTTTTTCTGCATCCTCGGCGGAAACGGGTCGGGCAAGTCTACGTTTGCCAAGCATTTGAACGCGCTGCTGCAGCCCGATGCGGGAACGGTGTGCGTCAACGGCATGGACGCGTCCGATCCCGAGCTGGTCTACGATATCCGCTCGACTGCGGGCATGGTGTTCCAGAATCCCGACGACCAGCTTGTGGCGACGCTTGTCGAGGACGATGTTGCGTTTGGTCCCGAGAACTTAGGGGTCGAATCGGCCCAGATCGCGCAGCGCGTGCGCGAGGCGCTGAAGGCCGTGGGTCTGGTGGGCTTTGAGCGCCACGAGACCCACGCTCTCTCGGGCGGACAAAAGCAGCGCGTGGCGCTTGCCGGCGTGCTCGCCATGGAGCCGCGTGTGCTCATTTTGGACGAGGCGTCCTCGATGCTCGATCCGTGCGGGCGCAAGGGCCTTATGAAGGCCTGTCACGCGCTGCACGAACGCGGCATGACCATCGTGATGATTACGCACTTTATGGAAGAGGCCGCCGAGGCCGATCGTGTTGCTGTCTTCCAAGCGGGCCGCGTTGCCATGCTCGGTACTCCCGAGGAGATCTTGACGCAGGCGGACGAACTCGCGCGGCTGAACCTGGATATGCCGGCATCGTGCTGTCTTGGCAGGGCGCTTCGCGCGAAGGGCGTGCCCATTTGCGCGAAGGTGCGCGAGGCGGATATGGTCGCCGATATAGCGCAGGCTTATGCCGAGCGGAGTAGGACAGGCATCGCCGGGCGGCCTTTCGCATCCGATCCTCGTATTCCCGACAACGTCTCCTCTGCGCTCGATGGCGCAGACGTGCCGGAGCCCGTCATCGAGATTTCGCACCTTTCGTATAGCTATTCGCTGAGCGCCCGCGAGCGTCGCCGTTGGCATAAGCGCTCAGCCGCCGAGGGTGCATCGAACAAACAGGCCCTCTGGGGCAACGACCCTAGCAGCCCCTGGGCGTTGCGAAATGTGTCGTTAACGGTGCGTCGTGGCGAGTTCCTGGGCCTTGCGGGTCATACCGGTTCGGGTAAGTCGACGCTGGTTCAGCATCTTAACGGTCTGATTCGTCCCCAGGAGGGTTCCGTTTACGCATTGGGGCTCGACCTGGCAAACAAGAAAGATGCCGCCGCGGTTAAGGCAAAGGTCGGCGTGGTGTTTCAGTATCCAGAGCGTCAGCTGTTTGCCGAGACCGTGGCACAGGACGTGGCATTTGGTCCGCGTAACCTTGGCTTGTCGCAGGCCGAGGTTGCCCGCCGCGTTGAGTCATCGCTGGCGCGCGCGGGCCTCGACCTGGCCACGGTGGGCGACAAGAGCCCCTTTGAGCTCTCGGGCGGGCAGCAGCGGCGCGTGGCGTTTGCTGGCGTGCTTGCCATGGAGCCCGAGGTCCTGGTACTCGATGAGCCCATGGCAGGGCTCGATCCGGCTGCGCGCAGGGATTTCCTAGGGCTCATCGGTCGACTCCATCGCGAGGGCCTGACCGTTGTCATGGTTTCGCACAGCATGGATGATCTGGCAAATTGTTGTGACCGTATCGTTGTGATGAACGAGGGCGCCGTGTTTGCCGAGGGAACGCCCACGCAGGTTTTTGCGCGCGCGGATGAGCTCAAGTCGATCGGCCTGGGCGTTCCTGCCGCCCAGCGTATGGCGCTGGCGCTCGCGCAGGCCGGTGTGCCGCTCCGCTGCGACAAGCTTTATACGGTTGAGGCGCTGGCCGACGAGCTGGCCGGCTTGCTGCTGGGCTGTGCGGACGGGCCTTTGGGGGCTCCGCGTCAGGCCGGTTCCAAGGCGCCCACGCGAGAGGAGGGCTGCTGATGGAGGCGTTCTCATTTGGCAGCTACTATCCCGGGGATAGCGCGCTGCATCGCCTGGATCCGCGCACTAAGTTGTTCCTAGGTTTCGCATTTCTGATCACCGTGCTCACCGTTGGCGGCTTCGGCGGGCTGGTGCCGGTCGCAATGTTTGTCGTGCTGGTCTATGTCATGGCCCGGGTGCCGTTGCGTCGGGTCCTATCGTCGATGGCGCCATTGCTGGCGATTGTCGTGGTGGTCGCGTTGCTTAACCTGTTTTCCGACCAGAGTGGCCGCATCCTGTGGCAGCTTGGCTTTTTGCAGGTGAGCGAGGGCTCGCTGCGTTCTGCGGCGTTTACGGCGTGCCGCCTGACCCTGATGATGGCCGGCATGAGCGCCATTACACTCACCACGCCGACGCTCGATCTCACCGCAGGTTTTGAGCGTTTGCTCGCACCATTTGCGCGCGTGGGGCTTCCGGCGCACGAGCTCGGCATGATTATGGGTATCGCGCTGCGGTTTATACCGCAATTTGCCACCGAGATGAAACAGACGGCCGATGCGCAGGCAAGCCGCGGCGCGCGCGTGACGGGCGGTCCGCTCGGCGGTGTGTGCATGCTCGGCAGCGTGGCGATTCCGCTGTTCACCGGCGTGTTCCGTCATGCCGAGACGCTTTCGGCCGCCATGGATGCGCGTTGTTATCACGGCGAGCAGGGGCGCACGCGTCTGCATGCGCTTACGTTTGGCCGCGGGGATGCACTGGCCGCGGTGGCGATGGCGCTGCTGGTGACATGCGTTGTCGTTATCAATCTTCAACTCTTCTAAGCTCGATTCGAGCGCAAGAAAGGGGTCTCTATGACCGACATCGATCGCACGGCTCAGCTCGAGCGCGTCTGCTCGTATCTCAGGCGTATTCCGGCGTGGTATCTTGCCACGACCGATGCGAGCGACGGGCATCAGCCCCGCGTGAGGCCGTTTTCGTTTGCCATGGTCGATGACGGCAAGCTGTGGTTTTGCACGTCGCGCGACAAGGACGTGTGGGCGGAGTTGAGCGCGAATCCCAAGTTTGAGGTATCGGGCTGGAAGCCGGGGGAGTGCTGGATCGTGTTAACCGGTGAGGCCGCGCTCGAGGACGATGCAGTCGTGAGCGACAAGGTGCGTCAGGCGGGCTTTAGGCACATGGTGGGCATTGGCGAGCAACACGATAGCGCCAACGACGGCCGCCTTGCATTCTTCTCGGTCCGCAACATCGCCGCGCGATTCTGCGATATCGACGGCAGCGAAGAGCGCCTCGAGCTCTAATTTCCCAAATTGACTACCCATTGCAAAAAGACTGGTCAGGCGACAGGAGGAAACGTGGACGGATTGAATACGGTGCTGGAGTATCTGACGTCGGTGCCTGCGTGGTATCTGGCGACGAGCGTGGACGGGCAGCCGCATGTGCGTCCGTTCTCGTTTGCGCAGATTCAGGACGGCAAGCTGTGGTTTGTGACAGCGCGCACCAAAGATGTGTGGCAGGAGCTTCTGCAAAACCAGCGCTTTGAGGCCACGAGTTGGTGGCCGGGCCATGGTTGGTTGATTCTGCGTGGGCGTGCGGGGCTGGAAGACCGGGCTTCGAGCGAAATGCGCGAGGCCGGATGGAAACATCTTGAGCGCTTGAGCGAGCACTATGAGGGGCCTAACGACCCCACGCTTGTTTTCTTTAGCGTCGAGGATCCCGAGGCTTTTATCTGCAATCACGACGAATGGGTGCCGGTCGAGCTCTAACCAGCTGGCTCATCCCAACAACTTGGTTTTTCGCATGGGCGGGCCCCGTATTGCCTGACGCCGTTAGGAGCGCCGGGCAATACGGGGCCCGCTCTATTTGTCAATTCCTTCAAGCGAATGTGTCGGGAATGTTTCAATGCATGAATATGCAAGCTATTTACGTATTCATGCATCTTTTGGTGCTAAAGTTTCAACCCACTTCATAACGACCGCTGCGAAATGCGCATCGGTGCATAAATCGCAGGCAAGGAGTCTGATATGTCTTTGAAGGTTGGAATCGTCGGCGCGGCTGGATATGCCGGCGCCGAACTCATTCGCCTCGTGCTCGGTCATCCCGAGTTTGAACTTGTTGCCATTACGTCCAACGCCGATGCCGGCCAGCCACTGTCCGCGGTGTATCCGAGTTTCGCCGGCGTAAGCGATCTTGTCTTCACGACGCATGACGCCCCCGAGCTCAAGAACTGCGATGCGGTCTTTTTGGCCGTGCCGCACACGGCTGCCATGGCACAGGTGCCCGCCCTGCTTGCCGCAGGAGTCTCCTGCATTGACCTTTCGGCCGACTATCGCCTGAGCGATCCGGCTACCTTTGAGGCCTGGTATGCCGCCGAGCATACGAGCCCCGAGCTGCTCAAGACTCGCGCCTTTGGTTTGCCCGAGCTGTTCTGCCAGGACTTGGAGACCGCCGCATCCGACTATGCTGACGGCAAGTCCGTGCTGGTTGCCTGCGCCGGTTGCTATCCCACCGCAACGAGCCTTGCTGCCGCGCCTGCCGTGCGCGCCGGCTGGGTTGCCCAGAGCGGCCCCGTGATCGTCGACGCTATCAGCGGCGTGACGGGTGCCGGTAAGTCCTGTAACGCCCGCACGCATTTTTGCAGCGCGGACGAGAATCTGGAGGCATATGGCGTGGGCAAGCATCGTCATACGCCCGAGATCGAGCAGATTCTTGGCCTGACCGACCGCATCGTCTTCACCCCGCATCTGGCACCGCTCAAGCGCGGCCTGCTCTCCACGGTGACGCTGCCGCTCGCGCCGCAGGCTATCGACACGCTGACCCTTGAGGACGTTGTCGACCATTACAAGCAGTTCTACGCCGGTCGAACCTTCGTGCGCGTACTCGATGCCGGCCAGCAGCCCAAGACGGCTTCGGTCGTCGGCACCAACGCCGCCCAGATCGGCCTCGCGCTCAACAAGCGCGCGGGCGTTCTGGTGGCT
>JAEZNV010000120.1 GCA_023441725.1 Actinomycetes bacterium
TCGTCGAGGCGACGGCGGACGAGGCGAAGCCCACGAGCGTGATGGCGACCTGGATGGTGGCCAACAGCTGATCGGAGTCGGCGGCGAGCTGGACGGCGCGCTCGGCGCGCTTATCGCCCTCCTCGGCATCGTGCTCCAACACGGCGCGCTTAACCGTGGTGAGAGCCATCTCGGACATGGAGAAGTAGCCGTTGATGAGGGTCAAAACGAGGGTGGTGATAAGGGAGATGGTTATGTCCATCGGGAGTTTCTCGAACCTCCAAGATTCGGGACGTCAGGGTAAAACGTTGATGGCGGATACGGCAATTGCACCAGTCGCCCGTGCGAGCGGGGCCGTGGGCGTGGTCGCTAGATTACGAAGAGGATCACCGCCATGAACTGGAAGATGCTGCCGGCGAGCACCCACAAGTGGAAAACACTGTGCAGATAGCGCACGTTTTTGGCGATATAGAACGGCACGCCCACGGTATAGCACACGCCGCCGACGGCGAGCAGGGCAAGCGCGACGGGGTTCAGCAGCGCCACGAGCTCGGGCAGCTTAAAGACAACGAGCCAGCCCATCAGCAGGTAGACCAAGCCACTTACCCAGTGCGGTTGACGCTCGCGCATAAAGCACTCGAGGGCGATGCCGATAATGGCGATGGCCCATACGGCAAAGAACAGCGCAGGGCCGCCGTCGTTTGCGAGCGTGATGAGGCAAAACGGCGTATAGCTGCCGGCTATGAGCAGGTAGATGCAGCTGTGGTCGATGATGCGAAACACGCGCTTGGCGCGAGCGGGCTGAATCGCGTGATAGAGCGTGGAGGCCAGATATTCGAGAATAATGCTGACACCATAGACAATCGCCGCGGCCATGTGGGCCGGACCTCCGCCGCGCAGGGCAGCGAATACGATCAGGAGCACCAGGCCCGCGATACCCAGCAGGCAGCCGACACCATGGGTGACGGAGTTCATGATCTCCTCGCCCACCGTGTAGTGTGGAACGGCCGCGGTCTTGGGTCGCGGCTTGGAACTGTCGCTCGAATCGGACATGCCGGTTACATCCTCCAACGTAAAGAGTTCTCAACACTATATCAAAGCGTCTAGGTACGTGCGAAATTTGCACCGCATGTGACCCTTTGTTTACCCATTCTTTGCTTGTTGACGCATCAACGGCGAACGTCCATAATGCGCTTGTTTTAAATGTTGATGTATTAACATCTTATAGGAAAGCTTCTCATGTCTCAAAACGCACGTTCCCATCGAAAGCTTAAGATAACCGTCGTTGTTGCGTTGGCGCTCGTTGTCGCGCTGCTGGGGTTTGCCGGCAACTTTTTGTTTGACTTTGCCCTGAACCCCCAAGCGCCGTACACCATGAAGATGATGCAGGATAGCAAAGACGACAAAAAAGGTGAGCAGCCGGATGCCGAGGACACCGAGGCACGAGCGTGGTTTAAAGAGAATCGCGAGAGCAGCAGCCTCACCGCAGATGACGGAACCGAGCTTGCCGCTTGGTATTTTGCCGCGTCGGAGAGCACGCACGACTACGCCGTCTGCCTGCATGGATATACCAACGAGCCCATCGGTATGGCCCGATACGCCAAACGATTCCATGACCGCGGCATGAACGTACTCGCACCCGCCGCCCGCGCCCACGAGCGCTCCGGCGGCGACTATATCGGCATGGGCTGGCCCGAGCGCCTCGACATCGTCGCATGGATCGAGCAAATCGTTCAGGCTGACCCCGAGGCGCGCATCCTGGTCTTTGGCGAGTCGATGGGCGCGGCGACCGCCATGAACGTCGCGGGGGAATCTCTGCCCGCAAACGTAAAATGCATTATCGAGGACTGCGGTTATACGAGTGTTTGGGACGAGTTTTCTCTGCAGCTCAAGGACGTGTTCGGCCTGCCCAGTTTTCCCTTGCTCGATGTAGCAAATTTGGTGTGCAACGTGCGCGCGGGCTACGACTTTCATAAGGCGAGCAGCGTAGAGCAACTCAAACACGCGACGGTTCCCATGTTGTTTATCCACGGCGACCAGGACACCTTTGTGCCGTACGACATGCTCGACCAAAACTACGACGCGTGCGCCAGCAAGGTCAAGCAAAAGCTCACCATCCATGGCGCCACCCACGCCAAGAGTGCGCAAGTTGACCCCGAGCTCTACTGGAACACGGTCAACAACTTCCTCGACGAGTATTTTTAGACAAAAAGCAACGTCTGGGGCTTTATCTGACCCCCTATTTTCGGAAGTATGCGGCAAAATCTGGAACTGCCGACCAGACCGCAGTTTTACCAACAATTTATCAGGGGTTTTGTTGCCAAAAAACGTCGTGTGCTCGGCGGTCTCGAAATTTGCCGCATACTTCCGAAAAACCGCCCGCAAGCGTTGTGCTCACGGGCGGTTTTTGCTTATGTTACGCAACAAAATCGCGTGCTTTATCCAATAGGACGACGCTATTTGACCTCAATGAGCTCGTACTCGCTCGTGCCCAGGCCGATCTTCTCGGCATGCGCGATGCACGCGCGCCAGTCGGTGTCGGGATGCGTGATGCAGAAGGGATCCTTGGCCTGCTCGCCCTCCAGATGCTCGTGGTTATGCTCCATCTTGGCCGCGCTATCGGTGAGCTCGGTGTTGGGCAGCGGCTCGGATGCCATGACGGCATCGGCACAGGCCTGGTCGATGGCGACCGGGTCAAAGCTCGCGAACATGCCGATATCGTTAACGATAGGCGTGTCGTTTTCGGGATGGCAATCGCAGTTGGGGCTGATATCCATGGCGAGCGAGATATGGAAGCTCGGGCGGCCGTCGACAACGGCCTTCGTATACTCGGCGATCTTACAGTTGAGCACGTCGGCCGCGGCCTCATAGCCAGGCTTGATGGCGTCCTGGTTGCACACGCCGATGCAGCGGCCGCAGCCCACGCAGCGATCGTGGTTGATGGCAGCCACGTGGACCGTGCGGGTGTTGCCGTTGGCAAGCTCGCGCTCGCGGGTGTCGTCGAACGAGATGGCGCTGTGCGCGCAGATCTTCTCGCAGGCACGGCAGCCAATGCAGTGCTCGGTCGCGACGTTCGGCTTGCCGGCGGCATGCTGCTCCATCTTGCCGGCACGGCTGCCGCCTCCCATGCCCAGGTTCTTCATGGCGCCGCCAAAACCGGCCTGCTCATGGCCCTTAAAGTGGGTAAGACTGATCACAATGTCGGCGTCCATGAGCGCCTGACCGATCTTGGCCTCGTGCACGTACTCGCCGCCCTCGACCGGAACAAGCGCCTCGTCGGTGCCCTTGAGGCCGTCGGCAATGATGATCTGGCAACCCGTAGCATACGGGGTAAAGCCGTTCTGGTAGGCGGTATCGATGTGCTCGAGCGCGTTTTTGCGGCTACCGACATAGAGCGTGTTGCA
>JAEZNV010000058.1 GCA_023441725.1 Actinomycetes bacterium
AGTTAGGGCAGGTCGTTCCGTAATGCAGATACGCCTTGCCATCGTTCACGCTAGTCGGCCACACTGCATCGGTGTAGAGCTCGGTCGCCCGAACCTCATCAGAGTTGCGCGGCAGCAGCGGAATATAGGAGGATACCCTGTCTCCGTTCTCGGTTATATATGCCCGATCGACCTCCGCGCTCGCATAGGTATAAAACGCCTTACGCGCCGCAGACTCGGCCTTCATCTCGACACTCGAGCCTTGGGGCTTCTCATTTGTCAGACGCCAATGGTAGTAGTCCTTCGCGCGATCAAGGGCAACTTGAGGCTCCCACGTAACGCTCGATGAGTAATGCGGATTTTGAACACCGGAGAGATCCGTTAGGCTTTTTGCGCGCTCCCACATACACGAACAGCTGCCGACCGAACCTTTATCCGATCCACCGCAATCCGCTAGCCAGGCGCGCTCTTTGGCCTTCGCCGTCTCCTCCGATGCTTTTTGCAGCTCCTCGGCCGCGCGCTCCAGATCTTCCGACGCATCTTTAATGGCATCGGTCGAGATTTCGGATCCTTCGAGCGCAACAAAATCCGACTCGGATGTCCTGGGCACGGCAAGCGCCGTACCGGTATAGGTCACGACGTCGGTATCCTGCGCCGATACTGCCTGCATGGCACGCGCGGCAACCAGGTACGGCAAGGCGGTCTCGATCTTTTGCAGACCCTTTGCCGCGCTTTTGGCAAACTTGTTACGCGTTTTAATGATCTGGGTTCCCGTATCGATGATATCGCTGCCGACGACCTCGGCGCCCGGAATGAGAATGGCAACCAAGCCGGTGCCGATCGTGGCAAACCCCGCCAGGCCCAAACTCAAAATGCTCGCATCCACCACCGTGGCGGCCGTGTGATAGGACGACACCACGTTGGCGCCCGCCAGTGCACCGCTATCGGCCGCCACCTGGGTATCTCCGGCGCGCGACATGCTCCATATCGCCGCGGTCGACGAAAACAGCAGCGTAAGCACCGCCAGAATGACAACCGCAGAGGAGAGCGTGGTATAGGCCCCGTCTTCGATAAACAAGTCGATACCGGCACGGCCCATAAAGCCGCCCCGCTTGCGGCGAGCGCCTGGTCGACGGCGAGCCGCAAACCCTTGCGTCACCCGCAGCAGGCAGCGCCTAATCCCATGCAGCAATCCATGAATCATAATCTCCCTCCAGCCATTCGGGACGCGATCGATACGAGACGTCGACCTTGAGCTCGACATAGCCGCCCTCACCCGCACTGCCCATGGCCCGCGCGAATGCACCGATCACGGGCAGCGGCTTAACCTCGCCGGCAACAGACACGGACGAAACGCCGCCGGCACCGGCCCGCCCTAACTCGATATCCCACGACAGCGGCCCGCCGGCATGAAAAATCGAGACGTTGGGCACCGCGGCAAGTCTGCGGCGAGTGAACTCCTTAAGGTCATCGTCGTCCTCCACCGTCGTCGTGGTCATAAGCCGCGCGGTCTCGGCGGCGGCAGACTCCATGACCGCACGCGTATAGAGCAGGCACACCGGCTGCAACGCGAGCAAGATAAGCGTCAAAAACGTCGGCAGCAAAAAGGCGGCCTCGACCGTAGACTGCGCCCGATCCTCGCACGCGATATCAATACAGAGCGATGTCCTTGGCACCCGTCGCGGCATCGATAACCGACGACGGGGCGACGCCATGAGACGCTGCCCGCTCGACCAGTGCCGCCAAGCGCCCATCGGTGCCAGCGCGCCAAAGCCCCGCAATCGCCAGCACAATCGATAACAGCGCCACGGTGACGATGGCGTATTCGACGGTCGACTGAGCAGATTCCTCACACAGGACACCATGCATTTCACGACCCCTCCTTTGACTCCGTTGTTTGCGGAACCAGACGCACGGCACGCAGGCGGCACGAGGCATCGCCGGCATCCGCGGCAACCGTCACCATGTCGACCCAGCCTCTCCCATCGCGCACGATGGCGCCCCATACGTTGCCCTTAATATCGAGATAGCCGCTCAGGGCGAGCTGGGCCGTGGGCACCTCACGGTAGGCGCGCAACAGGTCTGCCGCCGCCTCGGTCATCGGCCGGTCCTCGGACCATGCGAGTCGAACCGCGATCGCGTTGTCTGCAGACGGCTCCGTCGCGCTGGCGGCCCGCTCGTCGAGTGCCTGCAAAAAGGTACGAGCCGTGACGGCGGCATTCTGACCGCTCGAATCTTGCGCGCCTTCCGCTTGTGACACCGCCGCCGAACCCGATCCCAAATCGGCAGTAGCGCCTGGACGCTGCTGTCGCGCAACACCCAGCCCCCAAAGCGTCACCGCTATTGCCACGAGCAAACAGACGAGCACCAGCGGCGAACCAACAGGCCGCCTGCCTCCTACAGGCTGTTGATGCCGTCTTTGATCGCGTTCCATAGTTCTTCGACTTTGCTCTTAAACGCGACGATGGCGATAATCGCGATCACTACGAGCACACCGACCAAGATGGCGTATTCGGTAGTGCCCTGCGCGTTCTCCTCCCGCAACAGCGCCTTGGCACGCTGGCGAGCGCGGATTGCCCGGCAAAATGCCCAGCTCCAAGCCTTGCCCGCAATGTCGGTCATCGTGTTCATGTATTCCTCCCTACATCATCCCGCCTGCTCCCAGCAGCGGGCCCAATATGGACAGAAGCAACGCCGGCAAGATGAGCGTGCCGGTGGGAATCAGCAACTTGACCGGCGCGCGCTCGATCTCGCGCTCGACTGCGGCGCGATGGGCCGCACGGATCTCGCGACTTTGAGCAGCCAGCGTCTCGGCCAGCGGGGCGCCCAGCGCAAGCGCCTGCCCCACCGTGATGGCAAAGGTCTCGAGCGCCCTCACGTCCAAATCACGCGCGGCAGCCAACAGCTCGGCCTCGCGCGTCCCCACGCCCACCTGCCACGCCATGCAAGCTCGTTCAAGACGAACGGCCAGCACCGACCGACGATTGGCACAGAAAATCTCGAGCGCCGCGTCAAACGAAAGGCCGGCAGAAAGACCCAGGCGCACCACGTCGATCATCTCGGACACCTCACCGAGCGACACCCGCGCCGGGCCGCCCGCCCCAATCGCGCCCTTCATTCGCGCAGTCAGGGTATCAATCACCGAGTAGCCCGCAGCAATGACCAGTACCGCTTCACGCTTGCACGTCTCTGCAATCTTGCAAGCATCCGCACGCTCCAAACCTGTCGCGGCAAATACACTCAGGGCACACAGACAAGCCGCGGCCCCGACCAGGGCGCTCATAGCTCCACCCGCATAATGCGCCGGATAACTACCAGGGCAACGACGTTGAGGGCAAGTCCCAGTACCACGGCGCCCGCACCAGCCGGCGTCGCAAGACCGCGGCGAAAGTCTGCCGAAAGCAAAGCCAGCACCGCGCACATGCCCGCCGGCATCGCCGCGACCATGTGTGCCGACATACGCGCCTGTGACGTCTTAACGTCCAGACGGCGTTTGAGCTCAATGCGCTCACCCACCATGCTCGACGCCTCGGACAGCAAGCCGGCAAGCGGAGCCCCGGTACGCTGCGATACTTTGAGCGCCAAGGTGACAAGCGAAAGGCCGGGAGCATCGATGCGAACGAGTAGGTCATCGAGTGCGTCGGTCGCCGAGATACCGCAATCGATTGCCGCCGCCACCCGCAAAAACTCGGTATGCACCGGCTCTTGCGCATGGGCGCCCACAAAGCGCATACCCTGTGCCAGCGAATGCCCCGAGGCAAGCGACATGGATAACGCCGTGAATGCCTCGGGCATGGCCTCTTCTACATCATGCTGTTCGCGTCGGCGATCGAAGGTGTCACGCGCGGCGCCCACGCCAAACGGCGCCACCAGCCCCAAGACAAAGCCGATGGGCGACAACGACGTAACGGCCAGCAAAACGCTGCCGATACCGCTCGACAGCAGCAGAAATGCCAGACGAGCCGCGTTATCCTCAATAGCAAGCCCAAGGCGATCTGCGGGGATCAGCGACGCCCACGAGCGGGCAATCTTTGTCAGCAGGTCGTTTTCCGCCAACTCACGGGGCAGCTTCTCCGCCATCGATTCGAGCGTCTGGCGCGCCAGCTCCGCCGGCGGCATCCGCGGCACACGAGGCTCTGCCCCACACGCCGTCGCGACAGAAAGCCCCGCCAAACCCCCTACGACGAGGGACATAGCAATCTCCATTCGTCCACCTCCTCTTGCGTGAGCGTTCCCGACCGCAAGCCCTCCGCAATAAACGGCGGCTCGCGGTCGAGCGTCCAGGTGCGTTCGGCGGCATCGAACGTCACGTAGCGTTCGAGCTCAACACCGCCCGACGCGCCGCGGTGAACCCCCGAATATGAGGCCACAAAGCGCCTGCCATCTGCATGACGCTCGGACATCACGATGCCGTCGAGCGCCATGGCGATCTGCTCTTCGATAAGCTCACTCGGCAAATCGATGCCGTAGCGCGCAAGCAGCGTCAGGCGAACCACGGTCTCCTGCTCGGTGCCCGCATGGAGCGTGGTGAGCGAGCCGTCGTGGCCCGTGTTCATGGCCTGCAGCATGTCGCAGCACTCGGCACCGCGCACCTCGCCCACGACGATGCGATCGGGGCGCATACGCAGAGCATTGGTCACCAGGTCGCGAATCGTCACCGCACCCTCGCCCTCGATTGACGCCTCACGCGCCTCCAGACGGACAACGTGTGGGTGATGTGCAAACTTGAGCTCGGCGGAATCCTCGATCGTCACGATGCGCGCGCCGGTGGAAATCTCGCACGACAGCGCGTTGAGCAGCGTGGTCTTTCCCGACCCCGTGCCCCCCGCAACCGCCAAGTCCTGCCGCAACGCCACCGCGCACGACAGCAGCTGCGCATACCAAAGCGGCAGTGACCCCAACCCCACAAGCTCGTCCAACGAACAGATACGGTCCGAGAACTTACGGATGGTGAGGATTGGCCCGTCGATCGCCACGGGTGGAATCACCGCGTTGACGCGATAGCCCGTCTTGAGGCGGGCGTTGACGATGGGGCTACGCTCGTCGATACGACGGCCAAGCGGCGAGATGATACGGTCGATGAGCACACGGATCTGCTCGTCGTCCTCAAACGCGTGCTCGATGGGATACAAAACGCCACTGCGCTCAAAAAAGGCAGAGCGACAGCCGTTGATCATGATTTCGGTAACG
>JAEZNV010000065.1 GCA_023441725.1 Actinomycetes bacterium
GGGCTATAAGGTCGCCAACGTTCCGTTGGCGCACGGTATGGAGCCGCCCAAGTCGATTTACGAGGTCGATCCGATGCGTCTCTTCGGTCTGATTTCGACCGTCGATGTGATTTCCGAGATTCGCGATAGCCGCCTGGGTGACGACTATGCCCGTGCCGTTGCCGGTTCCTATGCCGAGCCCGAGAGTGTGCGCAGTGAGCTCGAGGAGGCTCGTGCCCTCATGAAGCGTCTAGGTTGCTTTGTGGTGCGCACCGACGGCAAGGCGATCGAGGAGAGTGCCTCCGAAATCATCGCTCACCTCGAGGAGATTCAAGAGGCAAGAGCCCGCCGTGCCGCCCGCCGCGCCCAACAAAAGTAGCTAATTTGGGACGGGGCTTTTTTAGCTACCCCGGCTGAGGTCGCGAGCTCTTTGGCCGATTGCCTGCGGGGGCAGCTAAAAAAGCCCCGTCCCAAATTAGCTACTTATGATAAAGCGATTTAGCAGTATTTCTTGCATCTGACCTGCAATTTCCTTTGGTGGTACCTTCATAAGGTAACCACCTTTACCTACCGTTTACCGCTAGTTTTAGCTCGTTTACCAAACCGCGTATTCTCTGCTCAGGCCCGTTCAAATCCCGCCGTATAGTTCCCTCACGGCCCGCATCCGGCGGGTCGATTCGTTACCACGGTCGTGCGCGAGAGCGCATGGAAGGGGAAGTATCGTGAGCGATTGCAAGAGGGTTTACCGTTTTGGCACCGACGCCCAGGGCACTTGTGTGACTGAGGGCGACAAGTCCATGAACTTTGTGCTTGGCGGCAAGGGCGCGAACCTTGCCGAGATGAGCCGTATCGGCCTGCCGGTTCCCGGCGGCTTTACCATTACCTGCCAAACCTGCGTCGAGTACTCCGGTGCCGGCAACGTGTGGCCTGATGGCGCGCTCGATGAGATCGTTGCCGCAGAGGCGGACCTCGAGGTTCGCTGCGGCAAGAAGCTCGGTGACGCCAACGACCCGCTGCTCGTATCGGTGCGGTCGGGCGCTCCGTTCTCCATGCCCGGTATGATGGACACGGTTCTCAACCTGGGTCTCAACGACGATTCCGTCCAGGGTCTCATCGCTCAGACACAGAACCCGCGCTTTGCCTGGGACAGCTATCGTCGCTTTATCCAGATGTTCTCCAACGTCGTCATGGGCGTCGATGCCGATATGTTCGATAACGCCCTGACCCAGGCTCGTCTGGTCGCCGGTGTTCGCGTCGACTCCGAGCTTTCGGCCGAGGATCTGCAGGAACTCGTCGAGACCTTTAAGGGTATCTTCTCTGATAACGTCGAGGCCGCCCTGTATCCCGAGCTCGAGGTCGCCGACGGCAAGCCCGTCTTCCCGCATGATCCGGAGCTCCAGCTGCGCCTTGCCATCCAAGCCGTTTTTGGCAGCTGGATGAACGAGCGTGCGTGCATCTACCGCAAGCAGCATGGCATCTCCGACGAGCTCGGTACCGCCGTCAACGTTCAGGCCATGGCATTTGGTAACAAGGGCGAGACATCTGCGACTGGCGTCGCCTTCACGCGCAACCCGGCCGATGGCACCAAGGAATTCTACGGTGACTTTCTGGTCAACGCCCAGGGCGAAGACGTCGTCGCCGGCATCCGCAACACCGAGCCCATCGCCGACCTCAAGGCCACCCCGGGTCTTGAGTCCGCTGGCGAGGAACTCGAGCGCGTGTTCCTGACGCTCGAGGACCACTACCGCGATATGTGCGATATTGAGTTCACCATCGAGCAGGGCAAGCTCTGGATGCTCCAGACCCGTGTGGGCAAGCGTACCGCCACCGCCGCCCTGCGCATTGCCATCGAGATGGTCGAGGAGGGCCTCATCACCCGCGAGGAGGCCGTGGGCCGTATCGATCCCGCACAGCTCGACCAGCTCCTGCACCCGCAGTTCGATTCCTCCAAGAAGTACGAGGCTTTGGCTTGCGGCCTCAACGCCAGCCCCGGCGCCGCCGTGGGCGAGGTCGTGTTCTCGAGCGATGACGCCGTTGCGCGTTCTGCCGAGGGCCATAAGGTCATTCTGGTTCGCTGGGAGACCAACCCCGACGACCTGAAGGGCATGGTTGCCGCCGAGGGCATCCTGACCAGCCACGGCGGCAAGACGAGCCATGCCGCCGTTATCGCCCGCGGCATGGGTACGCCCTGCGTCTGCGGCGTTGAGCGCTTCCGCATCGATGCCGCCGAGAAGGTCGTGCGCATCGAGGGCAGCGACCGTGTACTGCACGAAGGTGACATCATCTCCATCGACGGCACCCAAGGCATCGTCGTCGACGGTCCCGTCGACCTGGTCTCCGCCGAGCTTACTGGCGACCTGGACACCATCCTGTCCTGGGCCGACGAGATTCGCCTGGACGAGACCTGTGGCCACGCCAACCATGTGCGCGTCAACGCCGATAACCCCGAGGATGCCGAGCTCGCGCTCGAGTTTGGCGCCGAGGCTATTGGCCTGTGCCGCACCGAGCACATGTTCCTGGGCGATCGTAAGAACATCATCCAGAGCTTTATCCTGTCCGACGATGAGGCCGTGAAGCAGCACGCCCTCGCCGATCTGCTCAAGGTCCAGACGGAGGACTTCCTGGCGATGTTCAAGACCATGTCCGGTCGCGATGTGGTCGTTCGTCTGCTCGATCCGCCGCTGCATGAGTTCTTGGATAATCCTCGCGAGCTCGAGGTTGCCATCACCAAGAAGGAGGCCGCTGGCGCCAGCGAGGAGGAGCTTGCCGCCCTGCGTGCCCGCCTGCGTCGCATCGACGGCATGGTCGAGTCCAACCCGATGCTCGGCCTGCGCGGTGTGCGCCTGTCAGTCGTCTTCGGTGACCTGCCGCTCATGCAGGTCCGTGCCGTGGCAACGGCTGCCGTTCGCCTTATCAAGGAAGGCGTCGACCCGCGCCCCGAGATCATGGTTCCGCTCGTTTCCATCACGGCCGAGCATGTCCAGACTCGCGAGGTCATCGAGCGCGTGATCGCCGAGGTTTCCGCCGAGGAGGGCGTCGAGCTCGACATTCCCGTGGGCACGATGCTCGAGCTGCCGCGCGCCTGTATGGTCGCTGACGAGATCGCCCATCACGCCGACTTCTTCTGCTTTGGCACCAACGACCTCACGCAGACGACGTTCGGTTTCTCGCGTGACGACGCCGAGGCCAAGTTCATCCCCCTGTACATGCACAAGAAGATCTTGAAGGACAACCCCTTCGAGACCATCGACACGGCGGTACTGGAGCTCGTGCGCATGGCCGTCGAGAAGGGTCGTGCCACCAACCCCGGCATGCACTTTGGCGTGTGCGGTGAGCACGGTGGCGACCCCAAGTCCATCAAGGCCCTGTTTAACGCGGCCGACGTGGACTATGTGTCCTGCTCGCCCCATCGCGTGCCCCTGGCGCGTCTGGCGGCCGCTCAGGCCAAGCTCGAGGCCAAGCGCTCCGCTTAACGGAGTCGCATTCCATTTGCGCCTTTTACGCCCCCCTTCGCGCCGTCGCGCCCCTGTGGACGCGGCGGCGTTTTACGTTGGTTCAATACATTGGCAACTGACGGGAGGACTGCGATGAAAAACCTCACCAGGTATTTGCAACGAGCGCGTCGGAGAGCACAGATGACCCTGTGCTGGGTGGTCGTTGCGGTCACGGCGCTTTGCGGGATCCCGACAGCCGGTTTTGCCCTTCAGGATGATTCGCGCGACGAGCTCTATGGCGACGTGGTCAACCCACTGACCATTACGGTCAACGATCGCGACTGCACGTTTGTAGATATCGATGACGGCAAGCTCGAGGGCCGTACCTCGATGTACGACAATGTCTCGTTCTATACGGCCGCCGTCAAAAAGGTGCTGCCCAACTGGGCATCGCTAGCCTATAACATCCTTGGCTATGGTGGAGGCGACGACTCCGGGGACTTTTTGTACTGGGACCACGCCGGCAAGGGCTTTGAGAAGGACTTTGGTAAGGGTCACTACATCTATCTCTATGATGCGCTTTCGGGCGGCAACGGTGAGCATTCCGATGGTGCCGACAAATCGAAGCAGAGCGGTCTGACATCTGCAAAAAGCCTCAATGCGGTCTACGAGCGCTTGACCGACGATATCGCCGGCTGTATCGGTCACAAGCTGAAGGGCTCAGATTTCCGTAAATACGTGCCGCTCGACGGACTGTCGAAAGACACGACTGAGCAGGACGTCATCTATGCCACCATTGCCTGTGTCGACAAGCTCGGCGGCACCTACCAGTACGATTTCAATGGCTTTGGCATCGCGTTCTATAACTTTAGAGTTCAGCAGCTCAACAGCGTGAACAAGCTTAACTGTGCGCCCGAGGACGCGCCGGGTTATTCCTTTGTCGATTCTAAGACTGAGCAGGAGCTCGTTACCTCGGCTCTTAACGTCGGCTATGAAGACGCCTCGCAGAGCATCACGCTCGCCCGCGGTACCGAGGAGACGGTCGGCACGAGCACTTCTGAATCCGCATCGTATTCCAAAGGCGGCTCGTGGGGCGCATCGGTGAGCCTCAAGGAGTCGCTGGGCGTGCCCGCAACAGCGAGCGAGGAGATCGAGACCTCGTTTTCGGCCGAAACCACGATGTCCCAGTTGTGGGAGGCGAGTAAAACCGAGGAAAAGTCGATCACCACAACGGACAATCAGTCGGTTACCGTCAATATGACGATCCCGGCGCACACGCAGGTCAATAGTAAGCAGACGAGTTCTACCACGACGCTGTCCGAGGACTATGACCAGCCGGTGGGCGTGACGTTCGACGTGATCATCTTTAACATGAACGGTGAGTGCTACGACGACAACGCCGCCGTGCAGGAGTTCCATACCGCCGGTTATGACCAGCGCTCGTTCTACACCACCTTTGGCGATCAGTCGACCGACGCCGT
>JAEZNV010000094.1 GCA_023441725.1 Actinomycetes bacterium
TATGACCAAGGAGCCTCATGGGAGCCGTCCACGTTCGCACGCCTAAGAACTTTGTGCTCGAGGAGCGCCTGGAGCGCTACGCCGATGCGATTGAGACGAACCCCGAGGCCTATGCCGGAGATTGGCGCGAGGCTTGCGCGCCAGTTGGCAGCAAGCCCTTCGAGCACCTTCACCTGGATCTTGGCTGTGGCAAGGGAACGTACCTTGTAGAGCGCGCAGCCCGCGAGCCAAACACCCTCTTTATCGGTATGGACCAGGAGCCCATCTGCATTGCCTATGCCGCGCAGAAAATCTGCGAGCAGGAGCTGCCCAATGCACTTGTCCTGCCCCGAGGCGCCGCATCGCTGCCGCAGCTGTTCGCCGCAGGCGAGCTGGATGCCATCACCATCAACTTTCCCACGCCGCAGCCCAAGGCCAAGTACGCCATAAAGCGACTCGTCCATGTCGACCATCTGATGCTCTACCGCCCGCTCTTTGCAGCCGACGCCACCGTCACACTGCGAACCGACAGCAAGCCATTGCGCGACTACGCCCTGGGGCAGTTTGCCGCGGCAGGCTACGACACACTTTGGGTAAGCGACGACGTCCGCCGTGACCATCCCGAGCATCCCGAGACTGAATACGAGCGCCGCACACGCGAGATGGGCGCTGTCGTCTATGGCATTTGCGCCACACCCGGCGAGAAGCCTACCGAAGAGCAACTCGTAGCAGGCCGAGCGCAGGAGCAAAGCCTTGCCTGCTACCTGCCCGATAACCTCGATGAGCTCACCTATGTACCCCTGGGCATGGAAGAAGCCGTCGAGAACTTTAAGAACCGCGCCCGCAAGGGCAAGAAGCGCCTACCGCAGGAGTCCTAGGGGCTTCTGATGGTCGCGACGTCGGCAAACAAGCGCGAATAGGCGCCAACGAACGACCCTCGAGCCTAAGTGAGTAGACTTTTTCGCAATGGCCACGCACAACCCGCATAACGAAAACTAAAACCGCAGGTAGAGCCCTTGCACAAAAGCCATGTGCTCGCGATATTGCAAAAAGTCTACTCACTTAGCTGGCGACCGCACCAAACAGCTGGGCAGAACGCCCATTTCCTGCATTTTCTCGCGCGCTGGCACCCCGCGCCGCCGCTACGCCATAATAGTTGGCGGACAAACGCGAGAGAAAGCAAACACATGGCACAGACCACGACAGATACTTCCGCCAGCACCGTTTCCGGCGCCGGCGCCGCCAGCTCATTCTCGGGCGGCACGGGAACCGAAGCCGAGTTTGGCTCGCTCGGTGCGCTCTCCCCCACCTGGTGGGAGCCCGAGGATGGCAGTGAGCCCGAACCATGGCTCACGCCTGATCAGGCCTTCGAACGCTTCTTTGAATGGACGAGCGACCGCGGCATTGAGCTGTGGGATCACCAAGAAGAGGCCCTCATGGACCTGGCAGCCGGCGATCACGTCATTTTAGGCACACCGACCGGATCGGGTAAATCGCTCGTCGCGCTGGGCATGCTCTTTATGGGCATGGCGCAGGGCAAGCGCTGCTACTACACGGCCCCCATCAAGGCTCTGGTCAGCGAGAAGTTTTTCGATCTTGTGCAGGTGCTCGGCCGCGATAACGTAGGCATGATCACCGGCGACACGCACATCAACACCAAGGCGCCCGTCATCTGCTGCACGGCAGAGATCCTTGCCAACGACGCACTGCGCGAGGGCGAAGATGCCGATGTTGGCTGCGTCGCCATGGACGAGTTCCACTACTTTGCCGACCCCGATCGCGGTTGGGCCTGGCAGGTGCCGCTGCTCACCCTGCCTCACACGCAATTCATGCTCATGAGTGCCACGCTCGGCAATGTCACCGCGATCGCCGCCTCGCTCGAGGAACACACCGGCGCTACCTGCGACTTGGTCGTCGATGCCCCACGCCCCGTGCCGCTGAGCTACGACTACGTGACGACCTCGCTCGAGGGCACGGTAGAGCTCGCGATGCGTCGCGGCGAGGCCCCGCTCTACATCGTGCACTTTAGCCAGGATGCCGCCCTTGCGACGGCGCAATCCCTCGCCAACTTTGGCATTGCCAGCAAGGAGCAGCGCGAGGCCATCAAGGAAGCGGCCAAGGGCACGAGCTTCTCGACGGCCTTCGGCAAGATCCTCAAGCGCCTGCTTGGATGCGGCGTCGGCGTGCACCACGCCGGTATGCTGCCGCGCTATCGCCTCCTGGTCGAGCGCCTGGCGCAGCAGGGCCTGCTGCCCGTCATTTGCGGCACCGACACACTCGGCGTCGGCATCAACGTGCCCATCCACACCGTGGTCCTCACCGCGCTCACCAAATTCGACGGCTACAAGATGCGTCGCCTGCGCGCCCGTGAGTTCCATCAGCTCGCCGGTCGCGCAGGTCGCTCGGGCTTCGATACCGAGGGCATGGTCATTGCCGAGGCTCCGGAGCACGAGATCGAGAACGCCAAGCTCATGGCCAAGGCAGGCGACGATCCCAAGAAGCTCCGTAAAATTAAAAAGAAGAAGGCCCCCGAGGGCTTTGTCACCTGGAACAAGCAGACCTTTGAGCGCCTGATCGAGACGCAGCCCGAAACGCTCAAGCCGCGCCTTCGCATCACGCACTCCATGGTGATTAGCGTGGTCGAGCAGGGTGGCGATGCCCGAGCCCGCGTACACGACCTCATCGAGACAAGCCTGCAAACGCCCGAGGAAAAGGCAAAGCTCGAGGTTCGTGCCGACGAGATCTTCGCCACGCTCATCGACTCCGGCGTCGTCGTGCGCACCGAGGTGCCGCCCGCGCCTGACGCTCCGGCTGACGCCGCGCCGGACATCGACTACGCGCTGACGGTCGACCTGCCCGAGGACTTTGCGCTCGATCAGCCGCTCTCGCCGTTTTTGCTTGCCGCCCTGGAGCTGCTCGACCCCGAGAGTGAGACCTATACCATGGATCTGATCTCGATGGTCGAGGCTACGCTCGAGGACCCCAAGCAGGTGCTGCGTGCACAGGAGCGCGCCGCGCGCGACCGCGCGATGGCCGAAATGAAGGCTGACGGCGTCGAATATGAGGAACGCCTGGAGCGCATCCAGGATGTCACCTACGAAAAGCCGCTCGAGGATTTGCTCGATGCCGCTTTTGACAAGTACTGCCAGGAAGTACCCTGGGCCAACGACTATCAGCTCTCGCCCAAGAGCGTCCTGCGCGACATGTTGGAGAGCGCGAGCGACTTTAAGGGCTATATCCAAAAGCTCGGCATCGCCCGCTCCGAGGGCATTCTGCTGCGCTACCTAGCCGAGGCCTACC
>JAEZNV010000098.1 GCA_023441725.1 Actinomycetes bacterium
CCCGAACGCGCAAAGCGGTCGCGGTGAATGGACAGGAACTCGGGCGTCGTGAGCACGATGCCGGTGCGGCCCGAAGCCAAGCCGGCAAACACGTCATCGCGCGCCGCCTCCACGGTCTCGCCGGTCAGCACGCCTACGCCAATGCCGAGCGCGGCCATCGTCGACGAGAGGTGATAGGCCTGGTCGGCAACGAGCGCGCGCAGCGGATAGACAAAGATGCTCGCACGCCCGCGAAGGACCGCCTCGCGCGCGGCATGTACATGGAAGATAAGAGACTTGCCGCGCCCCGTTCCCATAACAGCCAGAACACTTTGGTGATCGGCCAGGGCATCGAGCGCCTCGACCTGCGCGCGGTACGGCTGGTTCGAGCCGATAAAGCTATGGATAAGCGAGCGCGTCAGCTCGGTATAGGAAAGCTGGGCGAGCGTTTGGCGCTTGCGGGACTCCAGACGAAGAGCGGCGTCCGCAGGCTCCACGCCGCGGCGAAGCTCACATGCCGGGTCGTCAACGCTGGGCGCCGTGGTATCGCGGACCAAGACATCCTTGATCATGAGCTTTGGCTTTACGCGGCCTTGCCAATGCTCGGCCACGGCCTCGAACACCAAATCGACGGCGCTATCGCAATTGATGAGCTTATCGATCTGCGGCACGCGGAACATAATGGCCGGCACACTCGCGGCGCCATCGGTCGCCACGAAGCGCATGTGCTCGCCGGTTTTGCCCACCACGGCGCGATCGCACATTGTCACGCCCTCGGCCGCCAACAGCGGCACCTTGTTGCCCTGGCCAAACGGCTCAAGACGGGAGATCTGCTCGATGGTCTCGATATTTAGCTCGGAGAGGTCAACGGTGGCGGCAACCTCGTCGGTGTCCTCAAAGTCCTCGGCGGGAAGCTCGGACAGCACGGCGGAAAGGCGACGACGGAACTCGTCGAGCTTGGACGCCTCGATGGTCACGCCCACCGCACCCGCATGCCCGCCGCGACGAATCAGCAGATCGGAGCAGCGTTCTACGGCATCGAACAGGTTGACCTTGCCCACCGAGCGACCCGAACCGCGAGCGATACCGTCTTCGATCGAGAACAGCAGCGCCGGCACGTGATAACGGTTGGTCAGGCGGCTCGCCACGATACCCTTGACGCCCTCGTGCCAGCCCTCGCCACCCACGACGATTGCGCGACCGCCATCATAGGTCTCCTCGACCTTTGCCATGGCATCGCGTGTGAGCTCCGCCTCGATCTCGCGACGCTGACGGTTGATTTCCTCGAGCTCGGCGGCAAGCGCGCTTGCCTCGATAGGATCGCGGGCAAGCAGCAGGTCGAGCGCCAGCTTGGGATCGGCCATGCGGCCGGCAGCGTTTAAGCGGGGAATGAGCGAAAATGACAGGCCATCGGCCGTAATGGTAGAGAGGTCGGCCTTGGCGAGCGCGGCCAGCGCGATATAGCCGGGGCGGGCGGTCACGCGCATCTGCTGGATGCCCTCGGCGACCAGCGCGCGGTTCTCGGGCGTCAGCGGCATCATGTCGGACACGGTACCCAGCGCCGCAACCTCTATCAGCGAACGCCAATACGACGGCTTGCCCAAACGCTCGCCCAGGACCTGCACCAGCTTGAGCGCCACGCCGGCACCGGCAAGCTCACGCGAAGGACCCTCGTCCTCGAGCTTAGGGTCGGTCAGAGGCACGCCCTGCGGCACCTGATCGGACGGCTCGTGATGGTCCGTGACCACCAAATCGATCCCCAGGCTCTCAAGATAGGAGACCTCTTCCTTGGCGGCAATGCCGTTATCGACGGTCACGATCAGCTGGGGGCGAGCGAGCTCGTTAACGCGGTCGAGCGCCGCTCGCGAAAGACCGTAGCCCTCGTCAAAGCGATGCGGAATGAACGGCGTGACATCGGCGCCAAACGTGCGCAGTGCCTCGGTCAACAGGCAGGTCGACGTAATACCGTCAACGTCAAAATCGCCAAAGACCGCGATGCGCTCGTGGCTGTGAATAGCGCGCTCGACGCGGTCAGCAACAACCGACATGCCCGGAATAACGAGCGGGTCCGCCCAGTCGCGATCGAGCGAAGGCGTCAAAAACAGCTGGCCTTCCTCGATGGATACAATGCCGTGCGCAACCATAATGCGCGCCACCAGCCCGGGTATGCCCAGGCCAGCCGAAAGCTCCTTTTCGAGCTCGGGGTTTTGCTGAGCGACCGCCCAGCGATGCGTCGTCTTAAGCGATGACATAGGCGCCCACCCCCGATAGGGGCAGGTCGCCGCGATACCTCTCACGGTTCATAGCGATGAGTCCTCTGTGTATGCCCGCTTCGGCAGGCAGATCTGTTGAACGGATTTATTATACCGTGCAGCGTGGACGCAAATCGCCGCAGCACGCCGCGGTTTCGGTAAACGATGCCGGTAATAGCCTCGAAATAATCGAGCGTTTCTGACGCACGGACGCATGCGAGCGTCTAGCATATCCATTCAAAACGGATTCACGAGCAAGGGGAGTCACAAGCACATATGAAGCAATGGGTTGAACTGGGCAAGTTTCTCGCGGGGCACATGCAGGTCATCGTTCCGTTTTGCGTGGCGCTCGGCGTGCTCTTTCCCCAGCAAATCGGCGTACTCAAGCCCATCGTTCCCACCTTGTTTGCTTTCATGACGTTTCAGGGTGCGCTCAGCAACACCTTCCACCAGGTAACCGAGGTATTCCGCCGTCCGCTGCACCTGGTCTTGGCGTTGCTCGTCTCGGCGGTGCTTATCCCTATCGCAGCTTATGCCATGGGATCGTTATTCTTTGGATCCAACCCCAACCTTGTCTGCGGCATCGTGCTCGAGTACAGCGTACCCGTGGCAGTCACTGCCTTTATGTGGATTAGCATGTTCGGCGGCAACGGCCCACTCGCACTCACCATCATCCTGACGTCCTCGGTCATCTCGCCTGTGACGATCCCACTCACGCTCAAGCTCTTGCTGGGCGCCACCGTCTCGATCGATGTGCCGAGCATGATGCAAGACATGGCCTTTATGATCGCCATACCCGCCGTGCTCGGTATCGTCATTAACGAACTCACGCGCGGCTGGGGTCATGAGAAGCTCTCCCCCGCGCTTTCGCCCGCCTGCAAGTTCATGATGATGGGTGTCATCGCGTCCAACTCCACCGCCATGAGCGAGTACGTGCTGCACATGAACACGGTGCGCTTGGAAGTCGCCCTCTTTATCCTTTCGTTCGCCATCAGTGGCTTTATCATCGGCATCCTGGTCGCACGTGCCCTGCATTTGCCGTATAGCGAGACGACCACCATGTGCTTTACCTGCGGCATGCGTAACATCTCTTCGGGCGCCGTCATCGCCACGCAGTATTTTCCCGGCGAGGTCGTGTTCCCTGTCATGTGCGGCACGCTGTTTCAGCAGGTGCTTGCCTCGATTATCGGGCATCTCTTTGAGCGCCTAACCGGCGAGGAGCGCGCCAAACAGCGCAAGCGGGTCAAGGCCGGCCGCGACGCGTTGGCACACTAGGCAGCACACATTTCGCAGGCGCTCGCCTTGCTACACGAGCGTTTCCAGATGCGCACGCAGGCGCTCAGCATCGATATCGAGCGTCGTCTCGGCATTGACCTGGGCCAAACGATAGCCCACAAAGTAGGGAGATACCACCCAACGTGGCAGCGCCTTGGCAATGGTCCGACCGCCCAGGTGATAGAAGAACAAGTTGTACGACTCCGCGCGACCGCCGTGGTGCTCGTG
>JAEZNV010000110.1 GCA_023441725.1 Actinomycetes bacterium
CCCACGCAGCACCGATATCTGCCAGCGGCAACGCATCGAACGGCAGCCACGCGCCCGCAAAGAACGCATCGCGGACCGAGGTGATTACGCTCTGCACCGCGACAACGCCGCCGACCCAAACCCACACCTGCGGATGCGCGTCGCAAAAGCCGTGCATCAGGCCCATAAGTACCAGCACAATGGCAACGGGATACAGGGCATTGAGCATAGGCACCGAGAACATAAGGATCACGTCGAGGCCCACGTTGGAGAGCACGCACGAAAACGCCGCGAAGACAAAGGCGAGAATCGCGAAGGGACGGCGCATGGCCTCCTCGGAAGCCTCCGCTCCCCCTTCGACCACATACGTCTCGCAGAAGTAACGCGAGCAGCAGCTGATAAGGCCAATACACACATTCATGCAGGCGAGGAAGAAAATCGCAAAGACCACGACCGTGCCGGCTAGGCCAAAGTGCATAGAGGCCGAACGCGCAAGGATCGCGGCGCCGTTGGTGGCGTCGGGCATAACCGTGCCGAGCTGCATACCGGCAAGCGCCAGGCCGCAGTAGATGATGGCCATGAGCACGCCGGCGATCACACCGGAACGCGAAATCTCAAAAGCCACGCGCTTGTCATCGGTAACACCCAACTCGTGGATGGTCTCGGCGATGATGATGCCGAAGGCGAGCGACGCGAGCAGGTCCATGGTCTGATAGCCAGTCAGAAAGCCCTGCACGGCAGCGCCGGCATTGTAGGGAGCCTGCGGCGCGGCAGCGGGATCCAGCGGCGAGACCACGGCGGCACCCACGACCAGCACGATGAGCGCAATGAGCGCGGGGCCCGTAATGCGACCGAGTACGCGTGTGATGACACCCGGGCGCAGCGTGAGCATAAACGCGACGACAAAGAAACCGACGGCAAACACCAGGCGAGCCGTGCCGAGCGAGACGCCCTCGGGCAGCAGCGGCACCAGCATCTCGAAGGCCGTGGAGCTCGTACGCGGAATGGCCAGGCACGGGCCGATGGCCAGATACACCGCCGCAACAAAGAACTCACCGAACTTGGGGTGCACAGGGCCGGCAAGCTCGCGCGCCGTTCCGGCAAGCGCCACGGCGATAAAGGCCATGACGGGCAGGCCGATGGC
Source organism: Actinomycetes bacterium (assembly GCA_023441725.1). The sequence goes on from JAEZNV010000110.1 coordinate 1,124, forward strand.
GGCGATGAGAAAGCCAAGCATGGCGACCGGCGTGGCAGAACCTGCCTGCAGCGCCAGCAGCGGCGGAATAATGAGGTTGCCGGCGCCAAAGAGCATCGAGAACAAGGCGATGCCGACGGTGACGACATGGTCGGAGCGCAGACCGCGCGGGGCGGATGAAGCCATGGGTCCACCTTTCGGGTTGAAACAAAAACGGGACGGGCAAAAACACCCGTCCCGCAAGTATAAACGGTCTAGCAGCTTTAGCAGGCTAAATCGCACAGAGCATCGATAGCCGTGTCGACTTCTTCGGTCGTGTTGAAATACCCAAACGAGAAACGGACGACGCCCTGGCGCTCGGTCCCCAGCGCACGGTGCATGAGCGGGGCGCAATGGGCGCCGGGGCGCGTCGCAATCCCCCACCCCTGCATGAGCGCATCCGAGATCTCGGCAGAGTCGATATCGCCAACGTTGAGCGACACGATCGCCGAGCGCGCGGGTTGGTCAAACGCACCGTAGAGTGCAATGCCGGGGATTTCGCGAACGCCTGCGAGGAAACGCTCGGCAAGCGAGCGCTCGCGAGCTGCAATCGTCTCCACCCCACCCTGGGCCTCGATAAAGTCGAGACCAGCGGAAAGGCCCGCGATACCATGGCCGTTGAGCGTGCCCGCCTCAAGGCGCGTGGGCCACTCAAGCGGCTGCAACGCATCGAAACTGTGCACGCCCGTGCCGCCCATGGCCCACGGCGCCACGTCAATGCCCTCTGCCACGGCCAGGCCGCCGGTCCCCTGCGGACCCATGAGCCCCTTGTGGCCGGTAAAGCACACCACGTCGAGCCCCATGGCCTGCATATCGATATGCGCCGTACCGGCAGACTGCGAGGCATCGACGATCACCAGCGCGCCGGCCGCATGGGCCATGGCCGCTACGCGCGCAATGTCGACCGCGTTGCCGGTCACATTGGAGGCGTGCGTCACCACCACGGCACGCGTGCCCGGCGTGACCAGCTGCTCGAGTTCGTCGTAGTCGAGCACGCCGTTGGTATCACAGCCCGCATGCTCAACCGTCACACCCTGCTCCGTCGCCAAGCGGTTGAGCGGACGTAGCACCGAGTTGTGCTCGAGCACCGTCGTGACCACGCGGTCGCCGGGGCACACCACCCCGTTGATGGCGGTGTTGAGCGCCGCCGTGGAGTTGGGCGTAAAGCACACATGGTCCGCCCTCGGGCAACCCAAAAGGCGCGCGAGCTTGGCACGGCAGCCGTGGATGGTACGCGCCGCGTCGAGCGCACCCGACGTCGCGCCGCGTCCGGCATTGCCGAGCGAGCGCATCGCCTGCGTCACGGCATCGATGACCGTTTGCGGCTTATGCATGGTCGTCGCCGCGTTATCTAGGTAGATCATCGCACGACCTCCCACATGTCGATCACCGTAAAGCCCTCGGTGGGGACGCTCGCCGCGGCAAGCTCTCCGCGCAGCAGGTCCTCATCCGAAGGCAGCGCCTTCCACGCCAAGCCGCAGCCGGCAGCGACCTCCCCGGGCACGGGAATCGTTCGCCCGGGAAGGCCGCGCTCGATACACAGGGACTCGCAGCCCATGGCGGCCGCCGTGGTGGGAAACGTGATGACAAGCGCCGGGCGCTTCTCCCTCATAGCAACTCCAACCAATACGCTACGGGCGCACGACGCGCACGGTCTGCTCCATCTTCTCCACGATCACGTACATGTTGGTGACCTCGCCCACCGCAAGCTGGTCTTTAATGCCATAGTGGTCGAGGCAGGTACCGCAGGTGAGAATCTCGACACCCTGCTCGGCCAGGCCCTTCAGGTCATCGAGCACCGGCGAGCCCTCGACGGTGAGCTTGGCGCCGCCGTTGTAGAACAGCATGGTCGCGGGCAGCTCCTCCTGCTGCGTCACGGCAAAAATGAAGGCCTTCATGAGCTTGTGGCCCAGCTCGTCATCGCCGCGGCCCATGCAGTCGGTGTAGACGGAAATGACGAGCTTGCCCTTGCCGGCGCTGGCATCACAGAAGGCAGCGCCATCCTGCTCGGGATCAGCCACGGCAACGGCGCCAGAGGTCGCCACGGTCACGTGCCACTCGGCGTCAGAAACCTTCTCGACCGAGGCCGCGCAGCCCTTCTCCTGCGCCATCTTGGAGATGTTCTTGACGGCGGTCTCATTATCGACCGAGGTCACGACGGCGCCCTCGCCGTCGAGCTGCTTCAGAGCCTTGAGCGTCTTGACGACAGGCAGCGGGCAGGCATCGCCCATGGCATTGACTTCAATTTTGGTAGACATAGTTACATCCTTTCAAAAGGGACCGCCCAGAACAGTAGGCAGTCGCATAAACAGTTTTCCTTAATGCACAACGCGAACGGCAGGACCGCCTGGCACCGACTCGCACACGCGACCGACAACGGCGGCGATACGTCCCTCGGCATGTAAACGACGCGCAAGCTCATCCACATCGGCAACAGGCGCCGCGATGAGCAAACCGCCCGAGGTCTGCGGATCGTACAGCGCATCCAACATGCCCGGCTCCAGGTCTTCGTCGGCAGCTACACGCGGGCCAAAGAAGTCCTGGTTGCGGTAGGAGCCCGCGGGGATAATGCCAAGGCGTGCCATGTCGAGCACTTGGTCAAAGAGCGGC
>JAEZNV010000137.1 GCA_023441725.1 Actinomycetes bacterium
GGAGAAGTAGGTTATGCGTATCCGCATCGTGTGCCCCGTGAGCTGCGCCTATGAGGGCGACGCTGCGTTTGTGTCGATTCCGTCCACGGATGGCGAGTTTGGCGTTCTGCCTGCTCACTCCAGCGAAATCTGCACAATCGACCGCGGTTACGTTCGCGTTTCCGATAAGGCCATGGGCACTGTCGACCACACGTTTGCCGTGGCCGGCGGCTATGCCCAGGTTGCGGACGATGTCGTGACCGTCCTCGCCGAGCGCGCTTGCGATTTGGCGACCGTCGACGCCGACAAGGTTAAAGCTGATATTCAAGGTTTTGAAGAGAAGCTGGGTAATTTGTCGGAGGATGATGCACGCCGCGCCTACCTCTATAATGAAATCGCATGGTGTAAGCTCAAGCTTGCCCAATAGTCAGACGTTTTAGCGTTCGACCATTTGCGAACACATCATGCCCGGGATGGCTCAGCCACCCCGGGCATGCTTTTTGAAAGGGTAGACCTTGGATATTATCCGCGTTGAGGGTGGCCACGCCATCGGAGGTTCCGTGCCTGTTTCGGGTGCCAAGAACTCCGCGCTCAAACTTATGGCGGCAACGCTTCTGGCGCCGGGCAAGACGACGCTGCAGAACGTGCCTGATATTTCCGATGTCCACGTGATGGGCAAGGTGCTCAAGGGTATGGGCGCCACGATCGATGTTCTCGCCGAGCACACGCTCCAGATTGATACCTCTCAGGTCGATTCCTGGGAGGCTCCCTATGAGCTCGTTGCCAAGATGCGCGCTTCCACTGCCGTGATGGGACCCCTGCTGGGCCGTTTCCATCGCGCCAAGATCGCCATGCCCGGCGGCTGCAACCTGGGCGCTCGCAAGATCGATATGCATATCTTGGGTCTTGAGGCCTTGGGCGTTGAGTTCGATACCGCCCACGGCTATATCAACGCCAACGCGCCCCAGGGCCTGCACGGTACCACCGTCACGCTCGAGTTCGCCAGCGTCGGTGCGACCGAGAACCTCATCATGGCCTCCGTGCGCGCGCAGGGTACCACGGTTATCGATAATGCCGCCCGCGAGCCCGAGATCGTCGATCTCGCTAACATGCTCAACGAGATGGGCGCCAAGATCGTCGGCGCGGGCACACCCGTCGTGACCATCGAGGGCGTGGAAGAGCTACATCCCGTTACCCATCGCGTGGTGGGCGACCGCATCGAGGCCGGCACCTTTATCGTTGCCGGTGCGTTGATGGCAGACGACCGCGGTGTCGACGTCACGGGCTTTTGCCCCATCCACTTGGGAATGGTGCTCAAGAAGATGGAGCTCATGGGCATCGATTGCGAACGCATCGAGGATGGCGTCCACGTGAATCGCGTCGAGCACATCAAGCCGGTCGATATCCAGACGCTCCCGTTCCCCGGTTTCCCCACGGACATGCAGGCGCAGATCATGGTGCTCTCCGCCCTGGCCGACGGCAGCTCCGTTATCACCGAGAATATCTTCGAGAATCGCTTTATGTTTGCATCCGAGCTGGTGCGCATGGGCGCCGATATTCGCATCGAGAGCCACCACGCCATGATTCACGGCGTCAAGGGCTTCTCCGGCGCTCAGGTAACCTCACCGGATCTTCGTGGTGGCGCGGCACTCGTCGTCGCCGGCCTAATTGCCGACGGCACGACCGAGGTCTCGGCCATCCATCACATTAAGCGCGGCTACGAACAGTTTGTTGAAAAGCTGCAGGCGCTTGGTGCTCATGTCGAGCACGCCACTGTTCCCGATCCCGTCATCTACTAATGCAGGTTGCCTATGTTTAAGAAAAAGCCCATTACGGAATCTCGAAGACCTTCGACCGGCGCTCAGGCAAAAATCTATAGCCGCGATAACGTTGCCCGCTATTCCGAGCGCGCCCGTCAGCGTCGTCGCGGTCATACGGTTCGCCGCGTCGCGCTCATTGCTGTGCTCGGTGTGCTGTTGAGCGCTACGACTGCCGCCGGCCTGTGGTTTGCCACCATTATGGGCAAGCTCGGCGATTCCAATGTCATTACCGACAACCTGCGCCAGATCCTGGTTGATACCGACGAGGCAAAGGACCCGTTCTACGTGCTACTCCTTGGCACTGACGGTCGCCCGGGCGAGGATACATACCGCGCCGACTCGATTATCCTGGCGCGTATCGACCCCACGCAAAAGCAGGCGACGCTCATCTCCATTCCGCGCGATACCAAGGTCGTCTATAACGGCTCGACCATGAAGATCAACGCCTGCCATACTTACGGCGGCGCCGAGGCCATGGTCCAGGCGGTCAACGAGCTGTGCGGTGTCCAGATTTCCCACTATGCCGAGGTCAGCTTCGACGGCATGCAGTCGCTTATTGATTCGGTCGGCGGCATCGACATTAACGCAACCGACGATGTCGACGACCCCGAGCATCTCGACATTAAGATCACCGCCGGTCAGCAGCACATGGATGGCGCGACCGCCCTTACCTATGCCCGTTGCCGCTACATCTATGCCGATGGCGACTACACACGCATGCGCCACCAGCGTCAGGTGCTCGGCGCCCTCGCCAACCAGATCCTCAACAACTTCGATGCCACCAAGGTCTTCGACCTCGTCAATTCGCTGTCCGACATGCTCGTGACCGATATGAGCGTTCAGGACATCGTCTCTACGGTCAATGCCATGCGCGGCATGGATGTTGACGGCATCTATTCGGCCAACT
>JAEZNV010000009.1 GCA_023441725.1 Actinomycetes bacterium
CCGGTCTCGTCCTCGTCGCTCGACACGTCACGCGGCGCGGGCTCGTCCCACTCCTCGTCCGGAGCCTCGCCCTCGCTATACCACCATTCAAAGTTATCGATATCCATACGGGGCGCCCCTTAGGCCTCGCAAATAAACACTTGCTAGCCTTATACCCCCAGACGGCACGAGGGCTCGCACGGAACGCGAAAAAGGACTGCTCCTTTGTCGCATCGAAACGGATCTATTTGCGTTTAGCCGCGGGTAATCTTATTTCTCAACAAGAAGTCGACTGCCCCCACGATTCTGATGCCATCGATGTCCGTTGGATGGTCGCCATCCCTGACAATCAGGATCTTCTCATACGAATCAGGAATTTTTCCTAGCGTGCTTAGCTTGGGCGGTCGCAGCTCGCGTTCCCTCGTCGCCTCGGCATCGATCCGTTCGGTAACCTGGATGTATTTGCGGTCCGACCCCTCGCCGATTGCGACAAAGTCGATTTCCCCCGCGCGCAGATGGCCGCAAAACACTTCGTATCCTTCAAATACAAGCTGGTTGTAGATAACGTTCTCGAGCATCCTTCCGCTATCGCTACCTCTATATCCGTCAAGATAGCTGCGAATTCCCGTATCAGCTATGTAATATTTACCGCCTGTCTTAAGAAGCTCCCGCCCCTTGATGTCATACCTTTTTACTTTGGTAAACAGGTACGTCTCTTCCAGAGCGTCAATATATGCCGACACCGTCGATGCGTTGGTCTTACCGCCCGCCGATTTGTTGAGCGTCCCTACGATTTTGTTGACCGAGGTTTGGTTGGAGATGTTGTCTGCCAGATACGCGCAGAGCCGCTCGAGAACATCGCGCTTGGTGATAGCTCCGCGACCCCTACGCGTCGCACGCGACAGGATATCGCGCGCGACGATCGTCTGGTAGAGGCTACGGATATAGTCGCGGCACAGCTCACGTCTCGGCTCATCATGGGCCAGAAACGGCATGCCGCCATAAGTTATGTACTGCTCAAGCACGGTATTTGAATTAAGGCGATCGCCCGTCTTGGAAACAAGTTCGACCCTCTCACCAAGCCCTTCAGCGGCGACCGCATCAATCGAGCGAAAATCAAGATATTCGCTAAACGTGAGAGGCTGCATCTTGACCTCGACATATCGGCCCGAGATAAGCGTTGCGAGCTCGCTCGATAGCAAAAAGGCATTGGAGCCCGTGACATAGATATCGCACGGCAAATCCACTCGGAGCGAGTTGACCGCCTTTTCCCAACCTTCGACATTCTGGAGCTCGTCAAAGAACAGGTAGGGATGATCGATGCCGTCGATGCGCTCCCGAACCATACGATAAAACGTCAGATAATCCGTAATTCCCGCGTACTCTAGAGATTCCATCTTAAAGGTCAGCAAACGCTCGGCTGGCACCCCCTGTTGCGCCAGATAGTCCCTCATCATGTCCAATAACGTTGATTTGCCGCAACGGCGTATGCCCGTCACGATTTTGATGAGGTCGGTATCCTGAAAAGCAATGAGTCGATCAAGATAACGGCTTCGGCGAACGATATCCATAGAGTCTCCCTAGCGCCCGACCAGACATGAAATCTTATAAACTTGCAAATTCTGCAAGTTTATAAGATGTTACCTTAGAAACTTGCAGAATTTGCAAGTTTCTAAGGCATGGAATGTGACAAACGGACTGCCCCTTTGTCACATCGCGAGGGCAGCGCGAATGGAGGGGGCCTCGAGGGCCTCCTCGAGCGCAAACTTGCCCTCGCCCACTGCAACCTTTGTCGTGTGCATACCCATGGGATCTCCTGTCGCCCGCGATGTACCTGAGATCATCTTCGCCTGCATTGCGACTATACAGGCAAGCGCAGCCTGCGACAAAGGGGGCGAGCACCTGACACATTCTGGTAGAGTTGCAGGGACTGAATCCAGCTCATATAACGCAACATGGGAGCAACTGCCTTGACCACCGCAACTTCGTCCACAACAGCATCAACCGCCGCCGCGCTCTCCCCCGCGCGCACCAAGCTCTGCCTGGCGCTGCTCGTGTTGTTAGGCTTTTCGCTCGGCTGCTCGGAGTTCGTGGTCATCGGCATCGAGAGCGACCTGGCGACGGAGCTCGGCATCTCGCTTGCCACCGCGGGCCAGCTCATCAGCGTGTTCGCGCTCGTCTACGCTATCGCCACGCCGGTGCTTGCGCTCAGCACGGGGCGTTTTCGCCGCTACCAGCTGCTCGTGTGCTACAGCATCGTCTTTGTGCTGGGCAATCTTGTCATGGCTCTGGCACCCAACTTCCAGGTGCTGTTCGCCTCGCGCATCATCTTGGGCTCCGTCTCGGGCGCACTGCTCGCCGTGGGTGTGACGTACATCCCCGAGCTTCTGTCCCCGCAGCAAACTTCACTTGCAATCTCGGTGGTATATGGTGCGTTTTCCGTGGCAATGGTCTTTGTCACTTCGATCGGCAAGTTTGTAGCCGACACGCTCGATTGGCACGTAGCCATGTACGGCACGCTGACCTTTGCCGTTCTGATCTGCGGAGCGCTCGTGGCGTTTATGCCGCGCGCTGGGCAAACCGACGAGCCTGCCACCTTTCGCGAGCAGGCGGGGCTGCTGCGCGAGCCGAGCATCATCACCGGCATGCTCATCTTTTTGTTTGGCGTGGGCTCGGTCTACGTGTTCTACGGCTACGTGACGCCTTATCTTGAACAGGTGCTGGGCATGGGCACGGTCGAAGCCAGTACCACGCTTATGGCCTACGGCGTGTTCTGCCTAATCTCGAACATCCTGGGCGGATGGATCGACGCGCGCTTTGGCATGAAGGCGCTGCTTGTGACGTTTGTGCTGCAGGCTGCGGCGTTACTCGGGCTGTTTGCTGTGGGCGGTACCATGCCGCTCGCGCTGGTCTTTGTCTTTAGCTTGGCGCTGCTCATGTACCTATTCTCGGTGTCGTGCATCACGCACTTTATGGACGTGGCACGCAGCCGCCATCCCAAGTCGATGGTACTCGCAAGTTCGGTTGAGCCCATGGCGTTTAACGTCGGCATCTCGTTTGGCACCGCAGTGGGCGGCGCCGTGGTAAGCAGCGTTGGCATTGC
>JAEZNV010000019.1 GCA_023441725.1 Actinomycetes bacterium
GGAGATGCCCAGCTTCTCGGCTGCCTGGCACAGCTCGGTAAAGTCCTGCTCGGTGCCCAGGATCGGGTCGATCTTGGTGTAGTCGGCCGTGTCGTAGCGGTGGTTGCTTGCGGCTTCGAAAATGGGGTTGAGGTAGATGGCTGTAAAGCCTAGCTCGGCGATGCGGGGCAGGTCTTCCTGGATGCCCTTGAGCGAGCCGCCGTAGAAGTCCCAGGTCTTGATGGAGCCGTCCTCGGCGCGCTCGTACACGGGCGGCTCGTTCCAGTCCTCGACCATCCGGCGCTGAATGCCCTTGCGCGGTTTTTCGAGTTCGGCCATTGTGCGCTCGCGCCAATGCTCGTCACGGGCGTATCGGTCGGGGAAGATTTGGTAGACCATGCCGCGCTCGTACCAAGTGGGGCGGTTCTCGCGGTGCTTGTAGACGGTAATCTGGAAGGACGGCACCTCGGCGTAGTCGTAGGTTACGCCCTCGCCGCCGGTGCGGCCCTGCGGTGCGCCCAAGCGAACCTCGGGCTGGCCCTCGATATTGCAGATAAAGCTGTACCAGATAAGACACGGTTCAGCGCATTTGAGCTCGCCGGTAAAAATGCCATCGCCTTCGTGCTCCATCGGAATCAGGGTCTCGCCGACTTCATCGACCCAGGTACGTAGGGTGAGTGTTGCCTGGTTGGGATCGGCATCCTCCAAAATCACCGAGAGTGCAACGGTAGTTCCTGTGGTCACAGCGCCAAACGGAGTGCGAAACTGCGGTAGGCGGCTGTTGTGTATCAATCTCATAGTACGGTCCAGTTCAATAGAATCACGGCCTGCGGGCCATGGGCTTTACGCACAAATTGTAAGTATATCTGTTGTACACAGGGTGTATAAACAACATCCGTTTACCATCGGCGAACGGTTGTCCTAGAAAATCGTTTTACCGACTATCTACAGAGAAGGGGCGCCCGGTTGGAGCGCCCCTTGTTTAGGGTTTTGATTAGGTTTTAGATCGTCTGCGGGCTAGCGGCGCTTGCGGGTGGCCGTTGCCTTGCGGACGGAGGTCTTCTTGGTCGGGGCCTTTTCCTCGGCCGGAGTGGCAGGGGAGACCGGGGCCTCCTTGGCGGGCTCGGGCTTAGCCTCGACCTTAGCCTCCGCCTTGGGAGCAGCAGCCTTGGTCGTGGTCTTCTTGGCCGTCGTCGTGGCGTGCTTGCGCGTGGTGGTCTTGGCGGCCGGCTTGGCCTCGACAGTTGCCTCCGCCTTGGACTCGGCAGGCGTCTCCTCGACCTTGGCGGCCGACTTTGCGGCCGCCTTGGGGGCAGCCTTCGCTGTCGTCGACTTCGTTGCCGTGGTTTTCTTGGCAGCTGTAGCCTTCTTGGCGGTCGTGCTCTTGGTCGCGGTCGTCTTCTTGGCTGCAGTCTTGGCCGGAGCCTTAGCGGCCGGCTTGGCCTCGGCAGTCTCGGCCTTTACCTCGGGAGCAGCCTCGACCTCGGCGGCTTTCTTAGCAGCGGCGGTCGTGCGCTTACGTGTCGTCGTTGCCTTGGTGGCAGTCGTCTTTGCTGCGGCGGTCTTGGTGGCAGCGGCCTTGGTTGTCGTAGCCTTCTTGGCCGTTGTCTTGCGCGTCGTGGTCTTCTTGGCGGCAGGCTTCGCAGCCGGCTTAGCCTCAACCTCGGGAGCTGCCTCAACCTTGACCTCAGATTTAGCCTCAACCGGCTTCTCCTCAGCCTTGGGCTCCTCAACAGCAGCGGGCGTCTCAACAACCGGCTCGGCCTTGGGCTCGGGCTCGACCGCAGTCTTCTCAGCCACAACCACAGGCTCGTCGACAACCGCCGCCGGCCTCTCAATCTCCGGGTGCATAAAGAAGTACAGGTCCAGATACTTGTCTGCCGAGCGCGTCCAGCTAAAGTCCTGGCTCATAGCCTGCGTGACCAGCTGGTTCCAGGCATCGCGGTTGTCCCAGAACAGGCGTGCCGCGCGGAACACGGCGTCGCCCATCTCGTCGCCGTTAAAGTTGCTAAACGAGAAGCCCGTGCCCTCGCCGGTAAACTCGTTATACGGGATCACCGTGTCCTTCAGACCACCGGTCTCGCGAACAATCGGCAGGGTACCGTAGCGCATGGCGATGATCTGCGACAGGCCGCAGGGCTCAAACTTCGAGGGCATCAGGAACATGTCGGCGGCGGCATACATGCGCTGCGACAGCGCAGGATCGAACTCGATGCGTGCGGCCATGGTGCCGGGGTACTTGTCCTGGAAGTAGCGCAGGCCGTCCTCGTAGTCGCGGTCGCCGGTGCCCAGCACCGCTACCTGCACGCCGCCGGACAGGATGCGGTCGAGCGCGTACATGACCAGGTCCATGCCCTTCTGGCGCGTCAGGCGCGTGACCATCACCATTAGCGGACGGTCGTCGCGAACCTCGAGCCCCAGCTCTTCCTGCAGCTTGGCCTTGCACACTGCCTTGCCGGAACGGTCCTCGACCGTGTAGTTTGCGGCAATGCGCTTGTCGGTCGCCGGGTCAAAGCCCGCCACGTCAATGCCGTTCAAAATGCCCTGCAGCGCATAGGAGCGCTCGCGCAACACACCGTCCAGGCCCTCGCCAAACTCGGGCGTCTGGATCTCGTTGGCATAGGTGGGGCTTACCGTGGTGATGGCATCGGCATAGCGCAGCGCGCCCAGCATGTAGTTGATGCTGCAGGCGTCGCAACGCAGCTGCGAGGCGGCCGCCGGAATGTGCGCCACGCCCAGGATGTCCTCCATCACGGTGTCGCTAAACTGGCCCTGGAACGCCACGTTGTGAATCGAGAACACGGTCTTGACGCGGTCGTAAAGCGGCAGGCCCTGGTAGAACTCGCGCAAGAACACGGGCGCCAGTGCCGTCTGCCAGTCATTGCAGTGCAGGATGTCGCACTCAAAGCCGGCCGGCAGGTGCTGCAGGCTCTCGGTGATGGCCTTGGAGAAGAATGCGAAGCGCTCGCCGTCGTCAAAGAAGCCGTACGGATAGTCGCGCGCAAAGTAGCGCTCGTTGTCGATGAACATATAGGTGACGCCGTCGCGTTCGAGCTTCTCGAGCCCGCAGTACTCGTTGCGCCAGCCCAGGCTCACGTAAAAATCGGAGAAGTGCTCCATCTGCGCCTTGTACTCGTCCTTGATGGTGGCGTACTTGGGCACCATCACGATGACTTCGGCGCCAGCGCGCACGAGTGCCGCGGGCAGCGAGCCCGCCACGTCGCCCAGGCCACCGGTCTTTACAAACGGTGCGCACTCGGCCGAGGCAAACACGATCTGCATCTTTTTGCTGGAATCTGGCATATTGTCTCCCTGTTGCAATTCGAGAATAGCCGCCTGGCGCAAACCGGGCGGCTATTCTGCATGTTACGAGCGATGTTGCGGTGCCTACGTTAATGCACGATGGTGGTATCGGGAGTTAACGGGGCCTTGCCCAGCACCAGGATGTTCTCGGGCGTGCCGCGAAGCTCGGTGTTGGTGGGAACCACGTTGTTCTTGTCCAGGATGGCATTCTCAACGCGGGCGCCGCTCTTGATAATGCAGCTCTGGTTGATGATCGAGTTGGTCACCGAAGCGCCTTCCTCAACCACAACGCCGCGCGACAGGATCGAGTTGCGCACGGTGCCCTTAATGATGCAGCCGGCCGAGATGATCGAGTTGCACGCGTGGCTGCCAGTCGCATAGCGCGAAGGCGGCACGTCGTGAGCCTTGGTCAGAATCGGGCGCTCGGGGTCAAAGAGCTGGTCGGCCACGGTCTGGTCGAGCAGGTCCATGCTGCGGCGATACAGCGACTTCTCGCTAAACACGCCCACGACCTCGCCCTTGTACTCGTAGCTGCACACATCGATGTTGCCAAAGTCGCCCTGGAGTGCCTCGAGCAGGTCCAGATAGTCGGCGGCCTGGTAGTGGTCGATGATCTCGAGCAGCGTCTCGCGGTTGACGATGCAGCAGTCCATAGAGGCGTTGTCGCCGTACACGACGCCGGCGCTCACGC
>JAEZNV010000145.1 GCA_023441725.1 Actinomycetes bacterium
TGTATTAACTCGGGGGGCCCCGTCTGGTGTGCGCGGATGCGTCCGCCAATCCGCGGCTGTCGTGGTCTGCCGCTACGCGATGGTTGCGCTGTAAGAGGCGACGTCCTCGTAGGAATCGGTCAGGTAGGCGTCGATGCCGATGGTCGTGTTGACCAGGTCGTCAAGGCTGTCAAGCTCGCCGCTCGAGAATGTGAATTCCTCAGTGGCGTTGGTGCCGGGCATCAGGTGAGCCGAGAACCAGGGTTCCTTCATGGTGCCGTTGACGTTGGTCTTGCCGGAGGGAGCGTAGAAGGTCAGGTCCTTGTCGCTCTTGTTGGTGATGTTAACAACAAAGCCGATGTCACCCCAGTCGTCCTTGAACTTCTCGGTGATGGTGATGGTGCACAGGTCGTCATCGGCGACGGTGACGGCGGGGGAGATTTCGATGCTCTGGACGTCGTCGTCTTCGACGGCCTCATCGATCTCTTCTTCCTTCTCGGCCGCCTCGCGATCCTTCTTCACCGTGCCGGACAGGTCCTTGTCGGACTTGGTAAAGATGAGCTTGTCGCCGTCCACCTCAAGGACGAGCTTGTCGTCTTTGAGCTTCAGGTCGTGCGACTCATCTTCGGCGGTAATCGTTACGGTGGTGGCGTCCTTGGCCTCCCATTTCAGGTCGGCGACCTCAAGGAACATGTCGAGGACGCCCGTGCCGTCTTCGTCGAGGATCAGGATACAGTTGAGGCCCCACTCCTTGAGCATATCCATGTACTCATCGGTGAGCTCTTCGCCGTCCAAGGTTCCACCCGAGTACTGCCAGCTGCCGACAAAGTTGGCCTTGGGGTCCTTGCCGCCGCCGCTGCAGCCCGTCAGGGCAAAGGCGAGCGCCAGGACGCATGTCAGGAATGCGAGTACGGACTTTTTGAACGTTGTCTTCATGGTGTCCTCCTTTATCGAACGAAACCCATAGAAGCAAATGCGGGGGTGGCGGACCTCCCCGCCAATTACCAGGTAGAGGGGCTAGGGCCTGGGTGTTCCGCAGTTGCTGCAGAACTTGCCGCCGTTTTCGCTGCCGCAGTTGGGGCAGAACCACTTGGTCGGTGCCGGGGCGGGTGCGGGACTGCCACACTCGGGGCAGAACTTGCCGGTGTTGGTGGCACCGCAACTGCAGGTCCACGTGCCGGCCGCGGGGGCAGCGGCAGGAGCCGGTGTGGGGGCGGGTGTCGGAGTCGGCTGTGGGGCAGCTTGCTGCTGTGCCTGGCCGGCGGCGAACAGCTGGCTGGCATTCATGCCGCCCATGCCACCTGCCATGCCCATGCCCATAAAGCCTGCCATCGCGCCGTTGGGGTTGGCGGCTGCTGCGCGCATCGCATCGCTCTGGGCGCTGGCGATGTTGGCGGCTGCCATGGTGGGATCGCGCATGACCGCGGCCTTCTGCAGGTCCTTGATCATTTGCTCGTCCTCTTGCGAGGCGGCGATGGAGTTGACGCCAAAGCTCACGATCTCGACGCCGCGCAGGTCGCGCCAGTCGGCAGAGAGGACTTCGTTGAGTGCACGGGCGAGCTCGGTGGTGTGGCCGGGGATGGCGCTGTAGCGGATGCCCATCTCCGAGATCTTGGCAAAGGCGGGCTGCAGGGCGGTGAGCAGCTCGGACTTAAGCTGGCTGTCGATCTTATCGCGCGTGTAGCTATCGGTCACGTTGCCGCATACGTTGGTGTAAAACAGCAGCGGGTTGGTGATGCGGTACGAATACTCGCCGTTGCAGCGCACGGAGATGTCGACGTCCAGGCCAATGTTGTTATCGACCACGCGGAAGGGCACAGGCGAGGCGGTGCCGTACTTGTTGCCGATGATCTCCTTGGTGTTGATAAAGTAGACGCGCTGGTCCTTGCCCGCGTCGCCGCCAAAGGTAAAACGGCTGCCGATATTGGCGAACGTCTCCTTGATGGAGTCGCCCAGGTTGCCGCTGAAGACGCTCGGCTCGCTGCCGGTGTCAAAGACAAACTCGCCAGGCTCCAGCGCGACCTCGATGATCTTGCCGTTTTGCACCACGAGCATGCCCTGGCCGTCGTTGACGGCGATGACCGAGCCGTTGGAGATAACGTTGTCCTCGCCGCGCGTGTTGGAGCTGCGACCGCCGGTGCGCTTGCTGCCCTTGCAGGCTAAGACGTCAGCGGGCATCGATTCGCAATAGATAAATTCTTTCCACTGGTCGGCCATGACGCCGCCGGCAGCTCCCAATCCAGCTCTCAAGAGTCCCATGGTGATCTTCCTTTCTCGTCAAAGGCCGGGTGGTATTGGTCAGAATGGCTAATCGTCCTTGTTGTCCTTCATGACAACGGTGGTCTCGGTGTGGCTGAAGGCGTCGTGCTTCTCGGTCAGGTCGAGCTCGCCACAGTAGCAATCGGCGTGGGTGGCCTCGTTGGCCGTCTTGAGCTGGCTCACCAGCAGCACGTCTGCGATGACCACGATGATCAACGGCGCGACGATGTTGATGAGGATGCCCTCGACGTCAAAAGTGAGGTAGTCCGGATCGAAGGCATTCCCACCCATAAAGAGAATCTGGGAGAGGACAAACCCGATCACAAAGAACAGCACTGAGGCGATGGCGAGCTTGGGCTTGGAGCAGGGGAGCTCGCCGACCATGCGACCGGTCTGGCCGTTCATGGCAAACAGGTAGCTCTTGCCGTTCCACGAGGTGGAAAGCATCCACACGGGAAACAGGGCGTAGTCGCTGTCTTCCCAGGTGTAGTCGAGCTGCTTGCTTTCGACCGTGGCATCGTCATATTCGTCGACGACGGTCTCGCGCAGGGCCGAGATCGTACTTTCTTCCATACGACGCTCGGCGCGCGCCTTGCAGGTCTCGCAATCCTCGTCGTAGCGGTTGGCGATGTAGCCGGGCATATACGCGACCGAGAACGGGCGCAGCGCGTCGTAGTCAAACGGCTCGATGGCGTCCATGTGGCCGTCGGGCATCTTGGACGATCCGTCGACGGGTACGCGCTCAAACGAGATATTGCCCTTGCGGTAGGCATCGTAGTGGTCGGTGGTCGTGACGGTGCGATCGGATTCCTCAGTCACGGTCTCGTTGGTCGCATCAAAGCACACTTCGCCGTCTACGCGGGCGCCGTAGAGCCAAAACGGCACGTAAACGCCTTGGACTTCGTCGATATGGTTGCCGGTGACAAAGCTCTTGGGCAGCAAGATCTTGCCCTTGTAGTGTTCCTTAAGGGCGGCCAGGACGTCGTCGCGCCCGAGTTTAAACGGGATCACCAGGTCGGGTGAGAAGTCGCCCGAAAGCTGACCGGGCGCTACGGCGGAGTTGCCGCAGTACGGGCAGGTGGTGACGGCGACGGTGCCGTCGGACACGAGCTCGGCGCCGCACGACGAGCAGATGTAGCCGGCGTTTTGAGCCAGCTCCTGCACGGCATCGTCGACAGCAGGCTTGGGGACCGCGGCTGCGGCATCGGCCTTGTCCTGGCGCTCGCGATAGAGGGCCTCGACTTCTTCGACTTCAAAACGCGAATCGCAGTAGTCGCAGACGAGCTTTTGCTCGGCACTGGCAAAGTGAAGGGGGCCGCCACACGCGGGGCACTGATAGTTGACACTCTCGAAGGCCATGATCGGTCCTTTCCGTGCCGCAGGCTATGCGCCGATGGCGCCGCCGCAGTATTCGCAGCGCCCGCTGGCATCGGGAATGGTGGTTGCACCGCAGAAGGGACAGGTGACCGCGGTCTTGGGGGCCTTGGCGGCCACGACGCTGTCGCGCGTTTCCTGGCGCAGCTGCACTAGCGCGTCGCGGACCTCGGTTGCCTGGCGCTTGGCCTCGCGGTATTCGATGGAACCGCGCTGCTCGATGGTGGAGTCGTTCACGCGCAGATCGATCTGGGTAAAGTACGGCGTGTTGACGTGGATGGTCAGATTGAAGTCGTAATCCAGGTCGTAGCGCGGCGGGTTATAGCTCTCGCGCTCGCCGTCTTTGGTCTCGCGATAGATCTCGGTGCGATGCTCGTCGATATCCATATCGCAGCCGAGTACCTGCGAGAACTCGATGATGTCGGGGTTGGCGTCGCGCCAGCGGCTCTGCGAGGTAATGATCAGCAGGCCCGCGTCTTCGTCGAGCATGATGTTGGTGCGCCCGGCAGAGAGCGTGCGCGTGGGGTTGAACGAGGCCAGGCGCTCGGCATTGGCCTCGCGGTAGGCGAGTTGCTCGCGGATATCGTCCGCGGTGCTGGAGCGATAGCCGTGAAAGTAGGGGGAGAGCTTGCCGGCGCACTCTTTGCACAGGTAGCCTTCGTTGATTTTGGTCTTTCCCAAAAGTCCCAGCTCGGTACCGCAAATCGCGCACTCTTTCTTCTCGAACATCTTGTCAAAGAAGCCCATGGCTGCCTCCCATCAACAGGTAGCGTGTGTCACTTTTGATGATGGGGGAGCAGACAATCTTGCACGATACCCAGACGGCTCAACGAGTCTCCACAACTGGGACACATGGCCCATTTTCGACTAGTCGCTGGGGACGTTCTTAAACGGCTAGTCGCCGGGGACACTCATTGGGGACGTACTTAAATGAGTGGCAGTTGGGGAGACTCCATGCCGAATGTGGCGGCTGCCGAATGTGGGTGCCGTCCTTGCTACGCCACGGTCACGGCGACCTGGGCGTAGCGGCTGCAGGGGCGCTCGGTGCGCGTCTGCACGGTGAGGGTGAGCACAAAGCGGTCGCCGGGCTGCGCGTCGGCGGGCACGATAAAAGTGGTGCTCACCGTGCATTCCTGCCACACCGAAAGATCCTGCACGCCTGCATAGCTCGACGGGTCCATGGCGACATCCCAATGTGCATCAAAGCCCTTGCCGTCGGGGTCGACGATGGTCGCTGCAAGGGCGACGCGCTCGCCTGCTGTGGCACTGCGGTCGGCCGTGGCCTCGACAACACGTGCCGGATGCGAGCAGATGGCCGGATCATGAGCACACCATTGCGCGCGGGCGGCGAAGTCTTCCTGATAGGCGCGCAGGTAAGGATTGAGGTTGCTGCTCGCGGGTGTACCCAAGGCGGCAAAACCAGTGGGTGCGTCCGAGTCGGGGTGACCGTCGAGGAACATGCGGCCGAGCAGTGTGTCGAAGCCGCGGTCATCGATACCGCGCAGGCCAAACGGCAGCAGCGGAATATAGGTCATGCTGTCGCCTTCGCCCATAAAGTCGCAGCGCTCAAACTGCATCGCGGGCACGCCTTCTAGACCCCAATCCAGACGGGCATGCTTGCCAAACTGAAAGCGCTCGGGCTCGTTTTCGTAGACCTTGCCATCGCCATAGAGCATATAGCGCGCCATGAGGGGGCCGTTGCCCTGCGTGAGATTCTGCTCGGGCCAAGGAGCCTGAAACAACGGCAGCGAATCGGGCTGCGCCATCTTGGCGTCGACATAGCCGCCATACATATAGGGCGCGCGCCAAAAGATGAGCTCGGGAAAGAGCTCGCGTCCATGGTCGAGCCATGAGTTGTCCTGCCCTATGCCATCGGCAACGCCCATCACGCGCACCTTCTGATAGACCCGCTGCTGCACGGCGGGCCATTCGGGCGTGGCGCGATAACGCTCGGCAATGCTCATAAGGGCGCGAACGATGGTGTTCATGCCACCCCAGCTGAGCAGCCATAACGTACGCGGGTCGTCGTCCATGATGGCGTCGGCGATGACCCGCGAACCTGGTGTTTCCTCGCGCACATCGCCCTCAAAAGCAACATTTCCCACAAAGGTGCGCTCGATCATCTGGGCAGGCGTGGGAAACGGCGGCTCACCGGCAGCGTCCGCATTCGCCTGCAACTGCGGCCAAGCCTGGGCATACTCATTACTCCAGAGACTTTCGATCCAATGCTCGGGAAACGGACGATACTCACGAAGCTCCCCGGCCAGCGGATCGGGCTCATGAGGCACAACAGCCCACTCGTAAGAGCGACGCCCCTTAGTCCGCCAATGCGAATTCACCTCGCCGAGCGTATGGACGCCATCGCCAAGAAAGTGATACTGCGAAGCCGTATACACCACAGCCTGAACATCAAGCACATTAAGATACAGAGCCAAATGAACGAGTGAGTTCATATCGTCGACTTCCATATCAGTAGTAACAATCACCCGAGTTAACTCTTGGGACATAGGAACAGCTCCAATCAAAATCAATTCAGCCAGTTACGCGCAAGGCAAGACGGGACCCACGCCCCCATCGCCATCGACCCGGCGTGCTGCCGGAAGCGGCCGGCCAGGGTCTCAGCAATGGAAACACAGCGGGCACTGGGGTTTACCTCTGCAAACATTCCGCAGGGGGCATGGTCCGGCGCAGCGCGAAGCGCAAAGCGCCGAACCATGCATGCCCGAGGACGTTTGCAGAGGTAAACCCCAGTGCCCGCGAAGGGACGGATTACCTATCGACCCTGGCCGACCACTCCCAGCAGCCCACCGGCTCGCCGTCGATGAGTACGTTGCCCCCGTCGAAGTCTTGATAACACAGGTCGTTGAATTGGTGGATCCACACGCCGTGGTTGAACGTCTTCTTAGGCGAGCCATCGGCCTCGCGATAGCGCCCGGTCAGGTCCTCGACATGGCTAAAGTAGGTGAGGTGCACGTTGGCTCCGGCGTCACGCAGGCGTGCCGTGAGCGGCAGCGCGGTCTGTTGCGGAGACACGAGCTCGTCGCCCTTGGAGTGCGTAAACCACAGCGGTGTCTTGGCAAGCGCGGCTACGTCCTCGTCCGTGGCGTTGTACCACGGGGCACAGCAGGGAAGGCCGGCGGCAAAGAAATCGGGGTAGTCGGCGCACAGGCGCAGGGTCATAAAGCCGCCGTTGGAAAGGCCGGCGACCACGATGCGATCGGTGTCGATGCGTTCGGCATGCTCGGCGACAAACTCGTCGATGAGCGCCTTGAGTACGGGGGAGTAGATGCTCTGGTTGGAGCGACCGAGCTGCTCGACGCCGTTATCCATCCAAAACGTGGGTGACTGCGGCACGAGCACCCAGGCAAAGCCGCCAAAGTAGCGCTGGATTTGCGCCTGGCTAATGGCTGTCACGCGGTTGCCGATATAGGCGCGCGCGGGGCCCTCGCCTTGCGTGGAACCCTTGCCTTCACCGGCGCCGTGCAGGTACACCACGAGCGGGGCCTTTTGGGGCACGACCATGGCCTCGGGCGCGAAGGGATTGAAGCAGGCCGAGTCCTCTGCCTTAAAGCTGGGCTCAAAGAAGCCGTACTCGAGTGCGATGCCATTGACGGCGGTCTTTTGTACGGCATTGCTCCAGCCCTTGAGCGCGGGGCAGATGTCGCCGCGACAGGTATCGAAGACCAGGCCGCAGGTGGGGCCGACGCCGTCGTTGCCGGGAAGAGCCGCGAGCTGCGTGATGCGCAGCTGGTCATCGAGCATGCGCGAGCCCAGGACGCTGCCTTCGATCTTTTTGGTCAGGCGCTGCTCGGCGACCTCGAGTGCCACATGGGTGCCCACGGCGAGCTTGCGGCCGTTCTCGTCGCACGGATACGCGGCGAGAACGTCGATGTAACCCACGGAGGGCGCGGCATGGTCGGCGCCGTGCTCCTTGCGCATCAGGACCTCGCCCGTGCGCTCGTGACGCTCTGCATATATATGGAAAGTGTTCGCATCGATATCGTTGGCGCGCACGGTGCAGGGCAGGTCGAGAACGACCTTGCTGATCCAGGGGCCAAAGTCGCCCAAGGTGGTGACGGTTGCGTAGGTACACGATTTGAGTTCCATGAGCTGCCTCCTTTGTGCCGCAAATACTAAACAATCGCGGCAATACAATCTAAACATGTTTAGTGTAAAGCAGAATTAGAGAATAAGCAGATGAACTCGGTAAACGGTCAAATCAAACACTCAATGAACTACTAAACACTCGTTTACTACTATCTAGCAGGGCTTTTGTTGATGAGTCAACAAGGAATTTGGGTGACAGATTATATAAAATCCCACGTAGATGGCCATTTATAAATAAACAGCACTATATGTAATGCCTTGGCATTCAATTACGTTCACCCCCGATTTCCTACCGTTCACCGGACTGCAAACGGCAAAACTGCCACAAATTCAACGCTGCGTGTAAACTAAGCGCTGTAAACGTTCAGTAAACAGATTGTTTACGACAGCGTATCTAAGGGTTCGGTAACCGTAAGGGGTTATAGGCACCGGGCCAAAGGCGTGCCTGCGCCCAAGTGATTAGGCACACGATGATATGGGGAGGGGTCCCATGGCAGTAGATAACAAGCAGATTGCCACCGATGTCCTCGAGCTCGTGGGCGGTGCGGAAAATGTCACCGTCGCCACCAACTGCATGACGCGTCTGCGTCTGACGCTCAAGGACAACAACAAGGCCGACGTGGAGAAGATCAAGAAGGTCAAGGGTGTTCTGGGCTGCCAGTTCGCCGGCAGCCAGCTCCAGGTCATCATCGGCCAGAACGTGCCCAAGGTGCTCGCCGAGTTCGTCGCCATGTCCGGCGTCAAGCAGGGTGCCGCGGTCGACGAGAACCTCGACGCTTCCAAGGAGAAGTTCGAGATCAAGAACCTGCCCAACATCATCCTCGACTACCTGTCGGGTTCCATGACCCAGCTGATTCCGCTGCTCATGGCCGGAGGTCTGTTCCGCACCATCGCCGCGGTCCTCGGCCCCACCATGCTCGGCGTTCTCTCCGATACCGATCCGACCTACACGTTCCTCTACACCACCCTGTACGAGGCCACGTTTACCTTTATCCCCATCTACCTGGGCTATGCCGCTGCTAAGAAGCTCGGCGCCTCTCCGGTTCTGGGCATGCTCCTCGGCGGCGCTCTCATGGCCCCGTCCGTCGTGAGCGTCGCGACTCAGGAGGGTGGCGGAATCATCTCCGTCTACGGCATCCAGATCGCCGCTGCCAACTACCAGCAGTCCGTCCTGCCGATCATCCTCTCGGTGCCCGTCCTGTACTTTGTTGAGAAGTTCTTTAAGAAGGTCATGCCCGACGTGCTGTCCACGGTCTTCACGCCGTTCTGCACCATGATCGTCACCATTCCCATCGCCTTCATCGTCCTTGCCCCGATCGGTAACGAGATCGGTAGCCTCATCGCCAACGCCCTCTTTGGTCTTGCTGACCTTGGCGGTATCGGTATCCTGATCGTCATGGCCATCCTCGGCGCCTTCTGGCAGCTCTTCGTGGTCTGCGGCATGCACATGCCCGTCATCCTGCTCGCTCAGGTCCAGATCATCGCCGCCGGCTACGATCCCTTCGTCTTCGTTTCCACCAACTGCGCTATGGCCGCTGTCTGGGGCTGCGCCTTCGGTGCCTTCCTCAAGATGAAGAACCCCGACGAGAAGGGTCTTGCCCTGGGTTACGTCATCTCCGCCATCGCCGGCGGCGTCACCGAGCCCGCGCTCTTCGGTATCCTCATGCGCTTCCGTCGCACCATGCTCGGTATGTTCATCGGCGGTGCCATCGGCGCTGTGTTCTCCGGCCTCATGGGTGTTACCTACTACCTGGCCGGCGGTGCCTCCAACTTCCTGGTCTTCACCAACTACCTGCAGGGTGGCCAGATGAACACCGTCTGGGCTATCGTCGGTATGGCGATCTCCTTTGTCATCGCAGCCGCCGTCGTCTTTGCCACTGGCTTCTCCAAGGAGGAGCTCGCCGAGATGGAGGCCTAAGGCCAAGCCATTCGGTCACACGCGACCTTACCTACACGACAGGGCCCCGTCAGGCGCAAGCCCGGCGGGGCCCTTCTTACAAGGTAGACTGATTGGGATGGGAGATGCCCGCCCACAAGGGCTTGCTAAACGACGGAGGCTTTCGCGCGGGGTTACCGCGAAAGAATCTGCCGGTTCGCAACTCCTTTATCAAACGAAAGGACATGCAGATGAGTTTGGGAAAGCTGACCGTTAACGGTCGTCAGGACGGCTTTTTGTGCGAGGGCAAGCCGTTCTTTTGGTTTGCCGATACGTGCTGGAGCGCGTTTACGAGCATTACCGAGACCGATTGGGACTACTATCTGACCCGTCGCGCCGAGCAGGGCATGAACGTACTGCAGATCAACACGCTGCCGCAGTGGGATCGCTGCTGCCCCGATCTGGGCATTTGGCCCTATGCCAGCGAGGACGGCGTGCATTTTGATTGGTCCCGTCCCAACCAGGCGTACTGGAACCGCGCTGCTGCCATGTGTCGCGCTGCCGTCGAGCATGGCATTCGTCCGGCGCTCGTACTTATGTGGTGCAACTACGTGCCCGGTACCTGGGGCGCCAAGATTGCCGAGCATTGCGGTGCCGAGGTTATGCCGCGCGAGGAGGTTCGTGCCCACGTTGCCCGCGTCGTCGAGAACCTGGGCAAGTTTGACCCTGTCTACGTGGTGGCGGGCGATACCGACTTTACCAGCGACGAGGCGATCGCTTATTACGAGGACGCCCTCGACGAGGTCATCAAACGCGCGCCCGAGGCGTTGCGCACCATGCATATCAACCGCGGCAACCGTACCATCCCGGCACAGTACCTGGACCGTCTGGACTTCTACATGTTCCAGCCCGGTCACAACTACGAGGGCCAGCCCGAGGCATGGCGCCTGCCGCAGGACTTTATCGCCAACTATCCTAAAAAGCCGATGGTTAACTCCGAGCCCTGTTACGAGCAAATGGGCGCGTCGCGTAACGTGTACTGGCGCTTCACTGCACAGGACTGCCGCGCGAGCGTGTGGTCGTCGATCCTTGCCGGTGCGAGCGCCGGCGTGACCTATGGCGCGCACGGTGTTTGGAACTGGCAGACCAGCAAGAGCCAGGGCTCGGTTCTGGGCGAGGGCTTCGACATGCCGTTCCGCTGGCAGGAGTGCCTGCAGTTTGCGGGCGTTTGGGACTTTGGCGCGATCGAGCATGTGCTTGTCGGCCTGGGCGCTACGGCTAGCGACGACGCGCTTGCCGTGGTTCCGGCGCAGGAGCTGCTCGATGATGCGCGCGAGGCCATTCGCGTGGCGCGCGTTGGCGATCGGGTCGTCACGTACCTGCCGCGCACCACGGCGCTCAAGTTTAAACTCGACGGTGCGCGCGGCTGGGCGGCGACAGTTCTCGACATGGAGGACAAGCGCATCGCCAAGCTGCCCGTCCGCGACAACGGTGACGGCACCGTGCGCGTGGCTCAGCATCCCTTTGAGCACGACGCGCTGGTGATCCTGACCCCCAGGCGCTAACGGCTCTTCTCCAACACTTACAACCCAGTCCCTTTCATTTCGCCGCACTCATTGGGGACGTACTTAAATGAGTGGTCATTGGGGACGTTCTTTGGGAGGGCAGTTTGCGTGGCGGTTATGTGGCCCACGGTGAGACCTACGTCGGCGATATGTTGCTTCGTCTGACCAAAGTAGAGGCGTAAAACAGAGAGATAATTGGCTCCGGGCGCAACTTGCTGCATGACCATCATGGGGGGCAGCCCCTGTGGCGGTCGTGGCGATGCGCGTCCGGGGCTATGGCGCGTGAGGGGCGAATATGCAGGAGTTCTTTGGAATCGATGTGGGCGGTACGGCCGTTAAATGGGCTGTGCTGGGCGAGGATTTTTCCATCCGCGAGCGCGGGAGCCTGCCGACGGGCTTTACCACGGCTGAGGAGACGGTTTCGGCGCTGATCGGGCTCGTCGAGCCGTACCGTGAGCGTGTGAGCGCCGTAGGCGTGAGCGCACCCGGCGGTATCTACGAGGGAGATGTCACGGGAACGATCCATCGCGGCGGTGCGCTCACGTTTATGGACGGCTGCCCACTGGGAAAGCTCATGCGCGAGGCGCTGGGGGTGCCGGTCGCCGTCAATAACGACGGTAAGTGCTGTGCACTCGGTGAGTATGCGGCTGGCGCTCTGCGCGGGACGCGTTTTGGCGTGGTGCTCGCTATCGGCACGGGCATCGGCGGCGGTATCGTCATCGACGGCAAGGTCCTGCGCGGCGCGCACTGCTTTGCAGGCGAGTTCAGCTTCTTGCGCAACGATGTCACGACTGCCGCGAACATGGAAAACTCCTTTGCGGGTTCGGGCGGTTGGCGTGCGCTCCGTGATGCCGTCGTTGCCGAGAAGGGCCTGCCTGCGGATTCTCCGGTGGACGGCCGCCGCGTCTTTGAGTGGATCGCGGATGGCGACATGGCGGCGCAGCGCGCGCTCGACCGCTACGCTCGTGCCTTTGACGGACAGCTCATCAACCTGCAGGCCGTGCTCGACCCCGAGGTCTTTGTGATCGCAGGTGGTATCTCGTGCCATCCCGAGCTCGTCGATGCCCTGCGTGCGCAGATGCCGCTGGCCCTCGCGGGTTACGAAGGGACCCTTGCCGGCATTCCCGTGCCGCAGATTAAGGTGGCCGAGCTCGGCAACGACGCCAACCTTTACGGTGCTGTCCAGGAGGCCATTCGCCTGGTGTAGCGTGAGCCAAACGAGGCTGTCAAAAAAAGATAAAGGCCGGCGTAAAGCGCCCCCATTCCCTTAGCACAGGAAATGGGGGCGGTTTAATTTGAGGCGGGACTTTTTGACCGCTTGATGGGTCGCGCGTCACAGCAGCTCGCCGTGGCGGGCGATGTAGCGGCGCTTTGCTAGCTGGGTGAGCGCGATGTAGGCGGTGACTATGCCGACGAGCAGTGCGAAAAAGCTCGTGGGCAGCGTCGTAAGGCCGAGCGCATCGGCGATGGGGCTTGCCGGCAGCCAGGTGACGAGCGCCAGGCCTAGCACGGTGAGAGCGCACAGCGCGGACGCGGCGTGGTCGCGCAGGCTCGGCAGGCGCGGGGAGCGCAACATGTGGACCACGAGCGTCTGCGACCACATGGACTCGACAAACCAGCCGCTCTGGAAGATTGCGGCGAAGGTCGTCATACCCGCGGCGTTGCCCGCGGCGGCAAGCTCGGACCAGCTTGCGCCCACGGCGGCGGGGCACACCACAAAGAAGAGCGCGGCGAAGGTCACGATGTCAAACAGCGAGCTCACGGGGCCCAGCTCGAGCATAAAGCCCTTGATGGACGCGGCGTCCCAGGCGCGCGGGCGGGCAGTCCAGGCGTCGTCGACGGTATCCCACGGCAGCGCGATGCACACGATCTCGTAGACCAGCGACAGCAGTACCAGCTGCAGGGCGCTCATGGGCAAAAACGGCAAGAACAGGCTCGCGACGGTCACGGACAGCACGTTGCCAAAGTTGGAGCTCACTGTGGTCTTGAGGTACTTGAGCAGGTTGCCGTAGGTGCGGCGGCCTTCGATGATGCCGCGTTCGAGCACGCCCAGGTCCTTCTGAAGCAGGATGATATCGGCGGATTCCTTGGCAATGTCGACGGCCGAATCGACCGAGATGCCGCAATCGCTCGCACGCATGGCGGCGGCGTCGTTGATGCCGTCGCCCATAAAGCCCACGGTGTGGCCGAGCAGCTCGCGCATGACGCGCACCAGGCGTGCCTTCTGCAGTGGCGAGAGCTTGGCGAAAAGGTGAGTTATCTCGGCGCGCTCGGCAAGTTCGGCGTCATCGAGTGCATCGATCTCGGAGCCGAGCAAGACGTTGCTCGCGTCGATGCCGATCTGCTCGCAGACGGTGGCGGCGACGCGATCGTTGTCGCCGGTCAGGACCTTTACCGCCACGCCCTTGGCTTCGAGGGTGGTGACGGCGCCCGCGGCACTTGCTTTAGGTGGATCGAGGAAGGCCAAAAAGCCCATCAGCACCATGTCGCATTCGTCGGCGATGCCAAACTCGCCCACGCAGCGCGGATTGGTTTTCTGCGCCACGGCAATTACGCGTAGGCCCTCGGCGTTAAGCCCGGCGACCTGCTTGCGAATCTGGGCGAGCCTGTCTTTGGTGAGCGGCTGGGCGATGCCATCGACCTCGACAAAGGAGCAGATCTCGAGCATTTCCTCGGCAGCTCCCTTGGTAACCATCTGGGTTTTGCCCTGGGCGTCGGCTACAACTACGCTCAGGCGACGGCGCGAGAAATCGAAGGGCACCTCGTCGACCTTGGTATAGCGGTCGCGCAGGCTCTGACCCAGCATGGAATCGGGTGCGACGGTCGAGGGCGTCACGTCGGCACGGTCGATTACGGCCAGGTCGATAAGGTTCTTGAGGCCGGTCTGGAAGAAGCTGTTCAAAAACGCATGACGCAGCACGCGTGCGTCCTCGTTGCCGTCGGTGTTGAGGTAGCGCTCGAGCACGATGCGGTCTTCGGTGAGGGTGCCGGTCTTGTCGCAGCACAGGACGTCCATCGCGCCGAGGTTTTGGATTGCCGGCAGCTCCTTGACGATAACCTGGCGGCGGGCGAGGTCCTTGGCGCCCTGCGACAGGCTCGTGGTCACGATGACGGGGAGCATCTGCGGCGTGATGCCCACGGCCACGCTCGTGGCGAACAGCAGCGCGTCGATGACGTTGCCCTTGGTGGCGGCGTTGATGGCAAAGACGGCCGGCGCCATAACGAGCATGAGGCGTACGAGTAGCATGGAGACGCTCGAGACACCGCGGTCAAACGCGCTCTTCTCGCCGCGCCCGTTGAGCATCTTGGCGATGCTGCCCAGGTAGGTGTCCGAGCCGGTGGCAACGACAAGCGCCATGGCGGTGCCGTTTTGCACGGAGGTGCCGGTAAAGACGATGTTCTTGCAGGCGGAGAGCGGCAGCGCGGAGCCGTCGGCACCCTCGACGACGGTGATGGCAGCTGTCTTCTCGACGGCCTCGCTCTCGCCGGTGAGCGCGGACTCGATTACAAACAGATCGCGCGCGGTGATGATGCGGGCATCGGCCGGCACCATATCGCCGGCAGAGAGACGGATCACATCGCCGGGGACGAGCTCGTCGAAGGGGATCTCGACGCGCTCGCCGTCGCGCAGGGCGGTGCAAGTGTTGGAGACCAGGTCCTTGAGGGCCTCTGCCGCATTGCCGCTGCGGGCTTCCTGGATAAACTTCATGCCGCCCGATACCAGCAGCATGATGCCGATGACGATGACCGTGGAGGGGTCGCGCTGCGGCTCGGGCACGGCGAGCACGTCGATGTAGAGCGAGACCAGCGCGAGCGCGGCGAGGATGCCGGCGAAGGGATCGATGAACGCGTCGGCGATGCGGCGGGCGAGCGTCTTGGTCGGTGCCTCGATGGTGTTGGGGCCGGAGGCGTCCAGGCGCTCGGTTGCCTGCTCGGCGGTGAGGCCGTTTGCCGTGGCGTCAAGCAGTACGAGGGCGTCCTCGGCGCTATGGGTGGCGGCGAATATGGTGTTCTTGGACAGGCCGGTGTGAGCGGCAGGGCGCGCCGTGCGGCTGCGCTTGGAGATAGCTTCGAGTACCGTGGCGGTTTTGAGCATCAGCATAGGGTCCTCCTTGTTGAAGGGAGTTAGCGTACGTGTCGTATTTGCTTCAAAAAACCTAGATGTCGCTCACGTCAAGCTCGCGAACCACCACAAAGGGGACAGGCACCTTTGTGGTGGTTTTGACGATCGGTTCGTGGTGCTTATGCGAATACGGAATCCTCACGGCGTGCCGAGGGCGACATGCAGGTTTTTCGACTAGGACTGCCTTCCATGGCACACCTCCTTAAGGCCGGGCGCAGCGCGCTTTGGGTATCTCGTACCCGTTTCAATCCGCCCGTATTCTTGATGAGGGGTTTTGACATGTCAACTCCCATTGTTCAGAAAACCATCGTCTCCGACAAAGCTCTTACAGAATGCCGTGGCCTCAAAGCGCGCCCGCATCGACGCCCTGCCTGCGCTAAACTGGAGAGCACGTACGCGATTACGAGAGGAGCCCGCATGGAGGCTTACAAGCAAGAGTTCATCAAGTTTATGGTCGAGTCCGACGTCCTTAAGTTCGGCAGCTTTACGCTCAAGAGCGGCCGTCAGTCCCCGTTCTTTATGAACGCCGGCGCTTACGTGACGGGCTATCAGCTCAAGAAGCTGGGCGAGTATTACGCCCAGGCTATCCACGATAACTTTGGCGACGACTTTGACGTGCTGTTTGGGCCGGCCTACAAGGGCATTCCCCTGGCCGTCGTGACCGCAATTGCCTACCACGAGCTGTACGGCAAGGAGGTCAAGTACTGCTGCGACCGTAAGGAGGCCAAGGACCACGGTGCCGATAAGGGCAACCTGTTGGGCTACGAGCCCCAGGACGGCGACCGCGTGGTCATGGTCGAGGATGTCACCACCAGCGGCAAGTCCATCGACGAGACCTATCCCAAGGTCAAGGCTGCTGCCGACGTCGAGATCAAGGGCCTCATCGTGTCCCTCAACCGCATGGAGGTCGGCAAGGGTGGCGTGACCACCGCGCAGAAGGAGATCGAGGCCAAGTACGGTTTCCCCGTCGCGAGCATCGTCTCCATGGCCGAGGTCGTCGAGACCCTCT
>JAEZNV010000155.1 GCA_023441725.1 Actinomycetes bacterium
GGGGAAACGTAGAGGGTATCGCTACAATATGGTATCAGCTGCAGAAATTATAGAGGAGGAGTCTGCCCATGCCGGGTAAAAGCCTAGAGAACATGCACGTAGCGGTCTTGGCGGGCGGTCATTCCGCTGAGCGCGAGATCTCGCTCAATTCGGGAAAGAACGTCGTGGTGGCCTTGAAGGAAGCTGGCTACACTTCGGTGGAGCTGCTCGACACGGCTGCCGATGATTTTATGGTAACCATGGCGACCGGCGGCTTTGACGTGGCGTTTATCGCCATGCACGGTGCCGGCGGCGAGGATGGTGCCATGCAGGGTGCCATGGAGACCCTGGGTATCCCCTACACGGCGTCGGGTGTGCTGGCGAGCGCCTGCGGTGCCGACAAGGAGGTCTCGAAGCTCCTATACGCCAAGGCGGGCATTCCCATTGCCCCCGGCCTGGCGCTCGAAGTGGGCGATGAAGTCGATATCGATCATATCGTCGAGGTTTGTGGCGAGCGCTGCTTTGTGAAGCCGGCCGTAAACGGTTCCAGCTATGGCATTTCCCTGGTCCATGAGCCCACCGAGCTTCCCGCGGCAATCGCCAAGGCGTTTGAGTACGGCGACAAAGTGCTGGTCGAGAAGTGTATCGAGGGTACCGAGATCACCGTCGGCGTATACGGCGAGGATGACGTGCGCGCCCTGCCGATCGTTGAGATCCGTAAGCCCGAGGACTGCGAGTTCTACGATCTGGACGTGAAGTATGTCGACCCTACGGACATTCATCGCATTCCGGCGCAGATTTCGCCCGAGAACTACGCTCGTGCCCAGGAGCTAGCCTGTGCCGCCCATAGGGCGCTCGGTTGCTTGGGCATCTCGCGCAGCGATTTTATCGTGAGCGAGGACGGCCCCGTTATCCTCGAGACCAATACCATTCCCGGCATGACCGATACGTCGCTGTATCCGGATGAGATCCGCCACACCGACGATATGACGTTCCCGCAGGTCTGTGACAGCCTGATCCGTATGGGTCTTCGTCGAGCGGGCATTGCATGCTAATCGAGGACGCGGTTTCATCAGGAACGCCGCAGTTTGTCATCGACTCCTATGCCACGCTTGCCGAGCGCGCCAAAACCCAATCGTTTGGTCTCATCGAGGAAGATGTTATCGTCCTCGATACCGAGACCACGGGTCTTTCGGTGCAGGACAACGAGCTTATTGAGATATCGGCGGCCCGCCTTTCGGGCCGCGAGATCGTCGACCGCTTCGATACCTTCGTGCATCCCAAGCAGCTGATTCCCGCCGAGATTACCGAGCTCACGAGCATTACAAACGCCGATGTGGCAGATGCCCCATCGGCCGTCGATGCCGTGGCCGCTCTCGCCGATTTTGTCGGCGGCTGCCCGGTGATCGCACATAACGCCACCTTCGACCGCTCGTTTATCGAGTCGGTCAAGGGCGGTGTCAACGTCAGCGACATCTGGATTGATTCGCTGGCACTGTCGCGCATCGCGCTTCCGCGTCTGGCATCGCATAAGCTGTCTTTCATGGCCGACCTGTTTGGCTGCGACTCGGTGTCGCACCGCGCCAATGCCGATGTCGACGCCCTGTGTGGCGTATGGCGCGTGTTACTCGTGGCGCTCACCGACTTGCCCCAGGGCTTAATGGCGCGCCTGGCCGACATGCACCCCGACGTACCCTGGTCCTATCGTCCTATCTTCTCGTTCTTGGCGGGGCAGAACCCCGGTTCCATCTTCTCTCTCAGCGCCGCCCGCGCCGACGTACTCAAGGCCGATCGGGCCGATGATCGCGTTGATGCGGACGAGCTACCGGTCCTTAAGATGCCGAGCCGCGAGGAAATCGAGGCGGACTATGCCCCGGGCGGCCTGGTTAATCGCATGTATCCCACGTACGAGCCGCGCGATGAGCAGATCGCGATGGCGCTCGAGGTCCGTGATGCACTCGTTACGGGAACGCATCGCGTGATTGAGGCGGGCACGGGCGTCGGCAAATCGATGGCTTACCTGGTGCCTTTTGCCGAGGCCGCGCGCCGCAACAACATCACGGTTGGTATCGCGACTAAATTGAATAATCTTGCCGACCAGCTCATGTATCATGAGCTGCCCAAACTTGCCGAGCAGCTGGACGGAGGCCTATCGTTTTGCGCCCTCAAGGGCTATGACCACTATCCATGCTTGCGCAAGCTTGAGCGCATGAGCCGCGGGCAAGTCGAAATTACGACTAAGCGTGATCCTGCCGACACGCTTACGGCAGTCGCGGTCATCACGGCGTACGTGTGTCAGTCGGCCGATGGCGACCTCGACTCGCTCGGCATTCGCTGGCGCAGCGTCAACCGTCCCGACTTTACGACGGCGTCGCGCGAGTGCGCCCGTCGCCTATGCCCGTTTTTCCCCGATAAATGCCTGGTCCACGGCGCCCGCCGTCGCGCGGCGCATGCCGATGTAGTGGTCACCAACCATTCCCTGCTGTTCCGCAATGTTGCGGCCGAGGGCAGAATCTTGCCTCCGATTCGTCACTGGGTGATCGATGAGGCCCACTCCATCGAGCGCGAGGCGCGCCGTCAATGGGCGCGCGTGGTGTCGGCGGATGAATCGCGCGTTCTGTTTGAGCGCCTGGGTGGCTCGAGCACCGGTGCGCTGAGCCAGGTTTCCCGCGATTTGGCAACCTCGGAAGGCTCTACGCTCTACCTAGGCCTTACCGCCAAGGCGACGTCGACGGTTGTACGTGCGAGCATGGCGATTGCCGATGTGTTTGACGGCGTTCGCGAGCTTGGCCGCCGTGCGCGCGGGGGCTATGACAATGCGAACCTATGGATTGGCCCCGAGCTGCGCGAATCTGACGACTGGCATGATTTCTTACAGTCTGCCTACACTGCCATCGATGCATTGGAACAAGCGGACAAGAGCGTCGACGCGCTGGTACAAGCCGTCGCCGCCGACAAGCCCGAGGTTGTTGTCGACCTGGGTGATATCTCGCGTCGCCTGCATGAGCTTGCCGAGAACCTCAAACTCATCATTGACGGTACCGACGAACACTACGTGTACTCGCTGCAAGTCAATCGCAGATTGCGCGCCGGCGGCGAGTCGATGACCGCGGAGCGCATCGATATTGGCGAGGCCTTGGCAACCGAGTGGCTGCCCGAGGTCCACACGGCTATCTTCGCATCGGCGACCATGACGGTTTCCAAGAGCTTTGAGCACTTTAACCACGCCGTCGGCCTCGATCGCATCGGTACCTCGACATCATCGTCTCTGCACTTGGATTCGAGCTACGATTTCGATTCGAATATGGCCGTGGTCGTGGCTGGGGATATCCCCGATCCGCGCGACCGCGAAGGCTATCTTTCGGCGCTCGAGCGTGTGCTGGTCGACGCTCATCTTGCCATGGGCGGCTCGGTGCTCACGCTGTTCACCAACAGGCGTGACATGGAGGAACTGTACGCTCGTGTCGAGCCCAAGATAGCTCGCGCGGGTCTGGAACTCAACTGCCAGCAGCGCAACTCGTCTCCTCGTCGCCTGCGCGATCGGTTTATCAACGAACCGACCTCGTCGCTCTTTGCGCTTAAGGCCTTTTGGGAAGGGTTTGACGCCAGCGGCGAGACGCTGCGCTGCGTCATCATCCCCAAGCTGCCGTTCTCGAGCCCCACAGACCCGCTCTCATGCGAGCGCAATCTGCGCGAAGACCGCGCTTGGGCGCGCTATTCGCTGCCCGAGGCCGTGCTCGAGGTCAAGCAGGCCGCCGGTCGCCTCATTCGCTCATCGACCGATTGTGGCGTACTCATCTTGGCCGACCCGCGCCTGGTGACGAAGGGCTACGGCAAAAAATTCTTAACGTCGCTGCCCACGAGCTCCTATCAGCGCATCGAATCGGCACAAATCGGGCACTATCTACAGCTGTGGCGCGCACGCCACGAGCGGCGCCGCTAAAGCGGACAGACGAGGGATTTTGCCATATCGCACAGACGTTCTGACAGGGCGGGGTCATCCAAGATGCGGATGGCCCCGCCTGCTGCGATTACCTGGCTTAACAGCCAGCGTTCGGAGCCGTAGCGCACGTTCACTGTTGAGCTGTCCGCCCCATTGGGTTCAATCGACATGATGCCGGGCCAGTCTAGGCGCTCTGCCAAGGCGCGCGGCATGAGAAGCTTCGCGCTCCGCTCCGCCTGGGCGAGGGAGTCGTGGAGGGTCGCGGGTTCCGGTGCGTGGCGCACGACGGAATCGTCGGTCAAGACCAGGCCCTCGATTTTATCCATACGATAGGTACGCTGTTCGTCGATCGCGACATCCCAGGCAATCAGATACGTTTGGTCGCCGTTTGTTGTGATGCGCAAGGGGTCGACCAAACGCTCACGCGCTTGTGTGTCATCCATCGAGCGATACGAGATACGGCAGCGAACGCCGTCCCGAATGGCGCAGCTCAGCTGCTGCCAGTGCGATCCGTGGGCGACGGTGTCAAAGACGCGCTGGTTGTAGCCGAGCTCTTTGGGAAGAAGGGCGCGCCGTATTCGAGCCGCCGCTTGGGGTTCGATCCCCAATGATTCAAGTTCATGGTTGAGCACGGCGCCCTCGGCGGCACTCAGGCGCAGCGGAAGCACGCGCCCCGCATCACCGGTGAGGACCACGCACTCGCCGCGGCGTTCGCAGATAATACGTGCGCCCGATTCTCGGTCCGCAAGCGTCGAGACGATCTCGAGAATCTCGTCGAGCGATGCCCCCGTGATATCAAAGCGGCTGCAAAGCTCGTCTCGTGTCATGCCATTCTCGCCGGCGGCGTAGAGGGCCTCCATGATGTCGATGGCGCGCGAGAGTCTTTGCTCGCTGGTGAGTTTACGCACGGACATGCTCGTGCACCGTCCTTTCGATGAGGTGATTCCACGCCTGCTTGAGAGAATCGGGCGCGACGGGCCTCATGCCATCCATGGCATGGGCCATGCAAAACGAGGCTGCAGCTTCAAAGTCGCGCACGTCAACGGTCCAGGTCCAACCTGCCTCGGTGCGTATGAGTTCGCCTCGTCCGCGTGTGAGACCGCTGATCATATCGGCCTGCGCTTCACGCGCGAACGAGAACGTAGCCGCAACGGGTGGGCGGTCGGCAAAATCGAACTCAAAGAATAAGTAATCGTTGAGGTTGAAATCCGCAGGAATGGCGTAGCCTTTCGAAGGCCTCCAGGCGCGAATGATGCGGTCGCAGCGGAATGTTCTGATATTGTCGGTGGCATTGTCGAGGCCGCAGAAGTATGCCGTACCCTCGCGCTCGAACATGCCGTAGACGCAAACGGTCCGCTCGCGTTGCTCGCCGCGTCCGTTTTGGTACAAAAAGCGCAGCGCGCAACGCTCGGCAAAGGCACTCCATACCGCATCGACGGCGGGAGAGCGGCGGATCGGTGCCTCTCCTGTCGTCGACATGCCGGTGAGGTAGGCAATCTTGGAGCGAATGTCGGCAAGTGGCGCGGCAAAGGTGGATGAGCCTGCCGCGAGTGTCTGGTCGATGGCATTGAGCAGGATGTCGGCATCGTCTGCGGTGATGAGACCGCCCGCGGCAAACGTGTGCTCGCGGTCGATCGTCCACGCGCTCTCTTCGGTTTCCTGCGCTCCGGCAGCACGAACCTCCCTGATAACGATGCCGCGTTCGAGCAGCTTGTCGCGATCGCGGCGGAACTTGCGTTTGTCTGAGTCGATATTGCCCGAGCCGTACCCCAAATCGGAATCCAGGACGATTTGCTCGGTCGTCAGCGGTTCGGGAGAACTGTTGAGTACAAAGAAAAGGTTGAGGATGCGCTGAGCCGTTTTATCGAAACCGGGCTCGGGTGCCCCCTTTTTAATTGTCGCGGTCGCGTCGCTTGCCGTCATAGAATCCTCGCATGAGAAGGTCGTTTGATGCCATGATTTTAGTCCGATATGGAGATTAGGCTATATCCTTGTCCGCTCGCGGCGTTAAGATGGCCCGAATTCGGTCGTTTGCGCTCGCTCGGGGTATACTTTCGACTATATACGGTTCTAATGTGCATGCATTGGGCCTATTTGTCGGATTATGGATGTGGAGCGCACATGGCGAACACCCAGAACTATATT
>JAEZNV010000047.1 GCA_023441725.1 Actinomycetes bacterium
GCTCCAAGCAGGCTTTTATGCACGAAGTGGGCCGCGAGGAGGGGGAGGTGCGCAACGACATCGCGCGCCACTACGCCATTCTGCCAAACCCCTCGCAAAAGGTGCCGAGCTATGCCATCGTGCGCGCGAGTACCATGGAGATCGGCTACGTGGACAAGAAGCGCAAGATTGCCGGCGAGGACTGTATGCTTATCCCCGATGGCCTGCTGCAGTGCGACACGGGCGTATCGGGCAAGGAGGTCATCGACACCGTGACGCGTGTGGTCGAGGAAGTCGCCGAGGAGCACGGTGCCAACACGGCTATAGCGCTCGCTAAGGTTAAGGCTGCCGTTGCCGAGAAGGTCGAGGATGACGAGGAGCTGCCGCCTTGGGATATCGTCGACGAGGTCTTTGAGGACGAACCGGTTATCAAGGAGAGTGTGCGCGCGGCACTGACCGAGGAGAAAGTGCCTGAGCGTGTGCCCGTGGAGCGCAAGCAGGTCGAACGCGCGGCGGTGCGCAATCATAAGATCCGTACCGACACGGGTATCGAGATCAGCTTCCCGGCCGAGATGGGCTCGAACTCCGAGTACATCGAGTTTGTCAACGAACCCAACGGCCTCATCTCCATCGAGCTCAAGAATATCGGCAGCATCGAGAATCGATAAACTGTGCTTGGACACTGCAAAAAAACAAAGGCCGAAGCCTCGGATGAGGGCTTCGGCCTTTTTGCTTGGAGCTGAATTGCGCCGTAGGTTGAGCATACGTCAGCGAAAACGCCCCTAAGCGAGCAAGGTGACGTGAAAGAGGAGGGAAGCGTACTTCGGTACGCGACCGACGATTGAACGTCAGATTGCCGCTCTGGGTCGTTTGTAGCGTCGACTAGTTACGCGGTTTGGTAAAACCGCGTAACCCTACAGCTGGCGCAGGCCTTCCTCGAGACCGGTCTTGCTGTCGGTCTTCTCGTCACGCATCTTGATGACGCGGGCGGGGACACCGGCCACGACGGCACCGGCGGGGACGTCCTCGACGCACACGGCACCGGCAGCCACGACGGCGCCCTTGCCCACGCGCACGCCCTCCAGGACCACGGCGTTGGCGCCAATCATGACATCATCCTCGATGATGACGGGCGTGGCACTCGCGGGCTCAACGACGCCTGCCAGTACGGTGCCGGCGCCGATGTGGCAGTTCCTGCCCACGGTGGCGCGGCCGCCCAGGACGGCGCCCATATCAATCATAGAGCCCTCGCCGATAACGGAGCCGATGTTGATGATAGCGCCCATCATAATGACGGCGCGGTCGCCGATCTCGACGCGGTCGCGAATGATCGCACCCGGCTCAATGCGGGCGTTGATGCCCTTAAGGTCTAGCATGGGGACGGCGGAATTGCGGCAGTCATTCTCGACGTCGTAGTAGTCGATGGAGTCGGCATTGGCATCGAGGATGGCTTTGAGCTCATCCCAGTCGCCAAAGACGGTCTTGCCACGACGACCGCCGTAGACGTGCGCATTGCCCCACTGGACCTTCATGCCGGGCTTTTCACGCACGTACAGCTTGACGGGCGTCTTTTTGGGCGCGGTGGCGATGTAGTTGATAATCTCCTGTGCATCCATCTCGGCTGCGCTGCTCATTTGCTATCTCTCCTTTGGGTGGATTCGGTTGATACCTGGTTAGGCAAACATGACCTGGTCAAACGTATAGAAGCCGTGCTCACGGGTGACGAGCTTCTGCGCGGCTGCCAGGGCGCCGTTGACGAAGATCTGACGGCTCGTGGCGCGATGCGTGAGCGTGACTTCCTCGTCCTGGCCAAAGAAACTCACTTCGTGCACGCCGGCGACAGTGCCACCGCGCAGCGAGTGCATGCCGATTTCCTTGGGGTCACGCGCGCCGCACATGCCCTCGCGGCCATAGACGGGGTGGTAGCCTGCCTCGGGCTCGGCTTCGGCGACGGCGTCGAGCAACAACTTGGCGGTGCCGCTGGGAGCGTCGACCTTTTGGTTGTGGTGCGTCTCGACAATCTCGCAGTCAAAGCCGGGCAGCTCGCGCGTGGCCTGTGCTACCAGATGACGCAGGGCTGCGATACCGATGGAGTAATTGCCGGAGTGCATGACGCGGGTGCTCTGACCCAGCTCGCGCAGGCGATCCATCTGATCGGGTGTGTAGCCTGTGGTGCCCGAGACCAACGCGGCACCCGTGCGCTCGACATAGGTGACGATGGCATCGAAGGTCACGACGTTCGAGAAGTCGATGATGACGTCGGCTGCCGGGACGCTCTCGAGCTCGGACAGATCAAAACCGATCTGGGCGACGATATCAAAAACGGGCTGACCGGCGGCGTCGACAACGCCCTCGGCGGTGGTGCGGATGAGCGAGCCCATGCGGCCCGTTCCCATAATGACAGTCTTAATCAAGCAGACCAGCTCCCTTCAGAGCATCGGTAAGTGCAGCGCGCGTGCCGTCTGCCATGGGGCATAGAGGCATGCGGTAGTTTGCCTCGATCATACCCATCTGAGCAAGCGCTTCCTTGACGGGGATGGGGTTGACCTCGCTAAAGAGGGCATTGATGAGCGGCTGACCGGCAATCTGGATATCGCGGGCGCGCTCCACGTCGCCGTCCAGATAGGCGCGGCACATATCGTGCACGAGCTGCGGCTGAACGTCGGCCCACACGCTGATGGTGCCCGAGGCGCCCAGGCTCATGAGCGGCACGGTGAGGGCATCCTCACCCGAGTACATGCGGAAGTCGTCGGACAGCAGGTGGGCAATCTTGGCCGCGTGGGCGACGTTGCCCGAGGCTTCCTTAATACCCATGATGTTGGGATGTGCGGCCAGGCGTTCTACGTTGCGCTCGCTGATGCCGCAGCCGCAGCGGCCGGGGATGTTGTACAGGATGCAGGGGATGTCCACGGCATCGGCGACGGTCTTAAAGTGCTGATATATACCCTCTTCATTGGACTTGTTGTAGTAGGGGGTAATGAGCAGCAGGCCGTCGGCTCCCAAACCCTGGTAGGTGAGCGACTTGGTGAGCATGGTTTGCGTGGAGTTGGAGCCCGAGCCGGCGATGACGGGGACGCGTCCTGCAACATGCTTGACCACGGCGGCGACGACGGAGTTGTCCTCGTCATCGGTC